>CAJWQR010000011.1 GCA_913045195.1 uncultured Legionellales bacterium
CATCACCAATTGGTGTTTCCATCGAGATAGGCTCTTTTGCAATTTTTAATACTTTTCGAACTTTATCTTCCGGTAATTCCATTCGTTCCGATAATTCTTCAGGCGTAGGTTCTCTACCCATTTCTTGAAGAATTTGTCTAGAAATACGATTTAATTTGTTTATCGTTTCAATCATGTGCACAGGTATACGTATGGTACGCGCTTGGTCAGCAATTGAACGAGTAATTGCTTGACGTATCCACCAAGTAGCATACGTTGAAAATTTATACCCACGGCGGTATTCAAACTTATCAACTGCTTTCATTAGCCCGATATTTCCTTCTTGAATTAGGTCAAGAAAAAGTAATCCTCGATTCGTATATTTTTTAGCTATTGATATTACAAGTCTTAGGTTAGCTTCAACCATTTCTTTTTTAGCGCGTCTTGCTTTAGCTTCTCCAATAGAAACCCTACGATTAATTTCTTTCATTTCAGCAATCTCAAGTAAAGAATCATTAAATATAATTGCTAATTTTTTTTGACAATCGATTATTATTTGTTCGTTCTTCTTAAGATTTTCCACATATGTGGATTGATTTTTTAAGACAGTTTTTATCCACTTTAGATTAGTTTCGTTCCCTGAAAAACTTGCAATAAAATCCTTTCTAGGCATTTTTGATTCCTTGACACAAATCTTCATAATATATCTTTCGGTATAACGGATATGTTCAATCAAATCGCTTAAATTCTCTACAAGGACATCAATAAATTTTGGTGCTAGCCGAAGCTCAAGGAATAATTGCGCTAGATTTTCTTGAGCTATTTGAGTCTTGTTATGGCTCTTCCCGTTACGCTTAATAGATTTTGTATATGTGGCATGAAGTTTCTTAAGGTTTACAATATGTTCTTTAAAATCTTCCGGAGTAAGAAGCACCTCTTCTTCTTCTTCTTCATCCTTATCTGATTCATTTATTTCAGTTGGGTTACGAACCACAATTCCTTCGTCAGGGTATTCTTCAGTATCATTAAATCCAACGACTACATCAGTTAATTTTATTTCTTCTTTTAAAATAAGTTCATATGCTTCAAGTAATGTCAGTATGGTCCCAGGGTAGCTAGACAATGAAGCAAGAACTTGATGAATACCGTCTTCAATACGTTTTGCAATTTTAATTTCGCCTTTTCGTGTTAATAAGTCTACTGTCCCCATTTCTCGCATATACATTCTAACGGGGTCGGTAGTCCGGCCAAATTCATTTTCCATGCTTGCAAGGGCCGCCGCCGCCTCTGCAGCAGCATCTTCATCAAGAACATTCGCGGCTTCGGTTATTTGATTGTCAGTACTAGGAGGGGACTCATAAACAGTGATACCCATATCATTGATCATATTGACTATATCTTCAATTTGTTCTGGTTCAATTATCTCATTTGGTAGGTGGTCATTAACTTCCGCATAAGTAAGAAATCCTTGTTCTTTCCCTTTCGCAATGAGCGTTTTAAGTTGTGATTTTTCGCCGTTCTTTATATTTTTTTCTGGCTCGTTCATAGGTGTGTTGGCTCAAGATTCGCTTACGATTATTAAATGATTATTCGATTATAACTGGTTGATAGATAACAGATATTATATTCAGACTCAACGGTCAATCCTAGCATATAGAATTAATTTTCGCTAGATGGTATTTGACGGTATATTAGGAATCTTGTGGAGATTTTTGCATTTTACGATATTTTAGTTTTTCTTCATCGGTAAGTTCAAGCGGGCTATTCTTTGTCTTAAATATCTCAAATTCTTTTTGATGTGCCTCAATTAAACTATCGATAGCATCTATAAAAACTTCACTCGTAACGCCAATTTCGTTAAATCCATCTTCGTCTGATGCAAGTTCACATAGGCGTTTTTCAAATTTTGTATCGCGCCAGTTTTCAAGAATTCCAGCTAAGGTAATATTTGGATTTTTCTTTATTAATGTTATTAATTTACATAGAAAGTTAATTCCAGAAGCTTGCAAAGCTGATAATGATTCGGTTGATTTGATATCAAGAGCGAGGCTTGGTTGGTGTAATAAGCAACGAATTAGCCAGCGTATTTTTTCAATACCTTTGTTTTGAGTATTATTTTCTTTTATTTCTTTTGAATTAGTTTTATTACTGATAGACAATTGATTGTGTATGTCTTCAATTTCATATCTGGTGATTTTACTTAATTCTTTTATCACAATGTCTTTATATGGGTCAGGGGGCAATTTAGCTAAAAAAGGTAATGCCTTATTAATCATTTCTGATCTTCCTTCAAGGATCTCAAGATTAATTTTGTTGCCAATTGAGTTAAATAAGAATTCTGATAACGGCGTAAGTATCCCAGGATTAAGAAAAGCATCTTTTCCATTTTTACGAACAAAAGTATCCGGATCTTCATTATCTGGCAGAAAAATAAAATATACCTGCCTACCATTTTTTAATAGAGGTAGCGAGTTTTCAAGTGCTCGCCAAGCTGCTTTCCCCCCTGCAATATCACCATCAAAGCAAAATATAATTTTATTTGTAATACGAAATATTTTTTCCATATGTTCAACTGTTGCGGCTGTTCCTAAACTAGCAGCCACATTTTTAATGCCAAATTGCGCTAAAGCAATAACATCCATATAACCTTCTACTATGTATAATTCATGCAAATCCTTTAGTGCTTTTCTGGCTTGGAATAATCCATACAACTCTCTACCTTTCTGAAAGATTATTGTTTCAGGTGAATTAAGATACTTTGGTTTTTCATCGCTAAGCACTCTGCCACCAAAACCAATAACTCGGCCACGTTGATCACGAATTGGAAATATCAAACGATCTCTAAAGCGGTCGTAATATCCGCCACGATCATTTTGAATAATAACTCCAATATCAAACAATTCTTTGATTGATTGATTAGATTTTCCTAAAACAGAAACTAAATTGTCCCAACCTGGCGGCGCAAAGCCTAATTCATATTCAACAACAATTTCTCTATTAATATTTCGTTCTTTCAAATAATTAATAACATTAGTTTTGTTTTTATTATTTTTTAGTTGTTCTAAATAGAATTTAGTAACTGATTCCGTTAGGGCATATAATTTATTTGATTGATTAGTTGTATTTGCACCAGTGTTCGTATCACATGGTATTTCCATGCCACCACGAGACGCAAGATCTTCGATTGCTTCTACGAAACCCATATGCAGGTGTTCCATCAAGAAGGTAATTGCTGTTCCACTTGCGGTACAACCAAAACAATAATAAAACTGCTTATCTTGATTTACGTTAAATGATGGTGTTTTTTCGTCATGAAAAGGACAGCATGCTTTGTGGTTTTTACCGGCTTTTTTTAGAGGCACATAAGCATCAATCACTTCGACGATATCAATGCGAGTAAGTAGCTCATTAATGAAATCTTGTGGAATTTTTCCAGCCATAATTTAAAACAGTATAAACAGCACTCGACAAATCTGCGACTGCAAAAGAAAAAATTGAATATCTTTATATTTTAACTGCTTAGTTTAGCCTTGATTAGTCTACTTACTTCTCCCATATCAGCGCGGCCTAGAAGTTCGCCTTTTAATAGGGCCATGACTTTTCCCATATCTTTCAGTGAATTGGCGCCTGTTTCGGAGATTTTATTTTCAATTAGTAAGTTTATATCTTCAGTAGATAATTTTGTAGGTAGATAAGATTCAATAATGTCTAATTCTTGCTGTTCTTTTTTAATTAAATCGTCTCGATTTGCTTGACCAAATTGCTCTATAGAGTCACGGTGTTGTTTAGCCATTTTATCAAGTATGGCAATACTTTGTTCATTGTTTAATTCAATGCGCTCATCAACTTCTTTTTGTTTAAATGCGGCTAGTATCAATCTTAAAGCAGCCAGCCGTTCTTTATCCCTGCTGCGCATGGCCACTTTTACATCGTCACTTATTTGAGTTTTAATGTCAGCCACTGCCGAATGATTGGTATTTTAATATTTGGTTAATATGGGCGGATACGGTGAAGAATATTTCTTGAGGCTTGTTTTTGAGAGCGTTTTACAGCTGCTGCAGCTTTACGTTTTCTTACTTGTGTGGGTTTCTCGTAAAATTCACGTCGATGAACATCAGCGAGAGTCCCTGCTTTTTCGCAAGCGCGCTTAAATCGACGCATTGCGATATCAAATGGTTCGTTGTCTCTTACCTTAACTGAAGGCATAGTATTTATTTTCCTATTTTACTTTATGAGAAAAGGCGGACATTTTAGTGAGAATATGTGAAATTGCAATCCAAAAATTACTATTTTTCAAGGAAATAGGCATATAAATGCAAGTATTAGGAATAGAAACCTCATGCGATGAAACTGCTATAGCTGTTTATGACTCTGAAGTCGGAATATTGAGTCACTGCCTATATAGCCAGATTGATTTACATAATAAATATGGCGGTGTCGTGCCAGAATTAGCTTCACGCGAACATGTTTTAAAGGTTTTGCCTCTGATAAAAAAAACACTTATTGAGGGAAAAACAGAGTTTAATCTGTTAAATGCGGTTGCGTACACTATGGGACCAGGCCTTGTTGGCTCATTATTGGTAGGTTGTACGGTCGGAAGAAGTTTAGCTTATGCTTTATCTCTACCATCTATCGGAATACATCATATGGAGGCACATTTGTTGGCGTCTATGCTCGAAAAAAATACTCCAGTATACCCATTTCTTGCATTATTAGTTTCAGGCGGCCATACACAAATTGTTAATGTGAAAGCTAGTGGTATTTTTAAAATTTTAGGCGAATCTGTTGATGATGCCGCAGGAGAGGCCTTTGATAAAACTGCAAAAGTATTAGGGTTGCCATATCCTGGCGGTCCGGCACTTTCAGCGTTAGCCGAAAAAGGAGCTGGCGATCGATTTCAGTTTCCTAGGCCAATGGCGAACCAGCCAAACCTTGATTTTAGTTTTAGTGGGCTAAAGACTTTTGCTCTAAATACAATAAAATCAGAATATATTGATGAGCAAACAAGGGCAGATGTAGCACGTGCATTTGTTGACGCAATTGTCGATACCTTTATTATAAAATGCCGACGTGCGATTAAAGAGACTGGTATTCGACAATTAGTCGTAGCTGGCGGTGTTAGCGCTAATAAGCAGTTACAGTATGGTTTGATTACTATGTTGAAGGAAGAGGGCTGTGAGGTTTTTTTTCCACGAGATGAATATTGTACTGATAATGGCGCGATGATCGCTTATGCCGGGTATCTAAGAATCAAAAAAGGCCAATATGAACCACTAGGTTTTCAAGCAAAGCCGAGATGGCCAATAGATAATATTTGATTTAGTAGCGTTGCCCACATTTACCAGATTTTATCTTCTTTGCCGTTAAGTAGATTATATATATTAGGCTTATGCCTCCAAAAAAGAATAATCGCAATAACAGCAAAACCAATAGTGTATTGATTATTGTGTTCAATAAAATAGGAATAAATAGGTATTGGCAACGCAGCAATTAATGCTGCTAAAGAAGAATAACGAAATATTAATGCGCTTAAAATCCAAGTGATTATATAAGACACACCAAGTAACCAGTGCGTCGCAAAAAGGATACCAATTAATGTCGCAACCCCTTTTCCGCCTTCAAACTTAAAATAGATCGGGAAAATATGCCCTAAGAATGCGGCTAAACCGCATATGACAATAATAAATTCAGAGTCCACAATGACTTTGGCGAGTAATACAGGGATAATCCCCTTAAATATATCACCAACTAAAGTTAGGAATGCTGCTTTTTTCCCATACAGACGCATTACATTGGTTGTTCCTGGATTACCAGAACCTCCAGTACGAGGATCAGGCAAACCAAGTATTTTGCAAACTATAATAGCAGTTGAAACAGACCCTAGAAGGTATGCTGAAAAAATTAATAAAATATTAATTAACATTGATATATTGAAATCTTTATCAAGCTTAAGATCAACTAATCATTTAAATATATATATAAATAACACTTTTATCTATGGATATTATTTTTCTTAGAGACCTGAAAATAGAAACAGTTGTTGGTATATATGATTGGGAGCGACAAATTAAGCAAACTGTTATTCTCGATCTGGAAATGGCAACTAATGTTTCGAAAGCAGCAGCTAGCGATAAAATAGAAGATGCTTTGAATTATAAAGCAGTTGCGAAACGTTTGATTAGTTTTGTTGGGGGTAGTGAATTTGAGTTAATTGAAACACTAGCCGAACACATAGCAAACATAATCTTAGTAGAATTTAATGTGACGTGGTTACGACTATCGTTAAATAAAATAGGGGCTGTGCGTTACGCAAGAGATGTGGGAGTAATTATAGAACGCGGTAACAAAAAATGAGGATGACGCAAGTCTATATTGGTATAGGCAGTAATATTGATAAAGCAAAAAACATAAATGGCTCTTTAAGCAGCCTTAGAAACTATTTCGGCAAAATTAATGTTTCACCAATATACCAGAGTAAAGCTGTTGGTATGGATGGCGATGATTTTTATAATCTAGTTGTTCAATTTGAAACGAATATGGATATTGAAATTCTGGAATCAAGACTACGTGAAATTGAATATCAATTTGGGCGAAAAAGAAATCAGGCGCCACATACCTCACGAACTCTCGACATCGATTTATTATTATTTGGTAATCTTGTTAGTGAGAAACATAATATTCCAAGAGATGATATAACTAATTATAGTTTTGTATTAAAACCGCTTTGTGATGTTGAGCCAGATCTAATCCATCCTATAATGTGCGAAACAATGAGAGTTTTATGGGGTAAATTTGACTCATCAAAACAGCCAATAATACCTTTAGAAAATAGTATTCTAGAGAATGTATAGATTTTTTTCATAAAAGAGATAAGAGGAATATGTAGTATGAAAAATTTGGGTTTTTTTTTAATATCATTTTTATTAATGATATTACTTGCTTCATGTAATAGTTTTAAAGTTCGTGAACAGATGTCTTCTCTTGAGGATTCAATAACCCACTATAATGTCGCCTTAAGATGGGCAATGTATAAAGAGGCGTATAGTTATCATTATTCGCCTGATGGCAAGCAACCACCGGCGAAACTAGATAATTTAGAACAAATTAGTGTAACTGGAATAGAAGTAACAGAGAAAAAAATTAATACAGAACATAATGAGGCAAACGTAGAAACCGTCGTAACTTATTTTTTTCAGACAGAAGGAAGCATTAAGAAAATAAAGCTAAACCAAAGGTGGTGGTTTAATGAGAAATTTAAACAATGGTTTATTGATAATTCCTTTCCTGAATTTAATTGATTTTATGTTAATAGTGTTTTACCTCCGTCAACATTTAATATTTGCCCAGTTATATAATCGGCATCGTTAATAAGAAAAACTATAGTTTTAGCAATATCTCCAGCATTTCCCTTTTTTTTAAGAATAGTCTGATTTATTATATTTTCTTTTGTCTTATTATCCATGTTATTAGGCCAGGTGATTGCGCCTGGCGAAATCCCATTAACACGAATGTTTGGTGCTAATTCTTTGGCTAGTGATTTAGTTAGCGCTACAAGCCCCGCTTTTGAAATACAGTAAATAGTATGGTCTTTAAGAGGGTTGGATGCATGAATATCAGTGATATTGATAATACATCCTTTGCTCTCCCCCAATGATTTTGCAGCAAGTTGTGAAATAAATAGCGGTGCTTTTAGATTAATATTGATTAACTCATTCCATTGTTCGATATTTAAATTATTTAGTGAGGTTTGATAGAATGCAGAAGCATTATTGATTAAAACATCAATATGCCCTTTAAAATTAAGCGCTGTGTTAACTAAATGAATATAGTGATCCTCTTTTTCAAGATCAGCTTTTATGCTTATAGCGGAATCATGACGGTTAGCATTTAATTTTTTTACAAGCTCACACGCCCCTTCTTTAGAATTATTATAATGGACAATAACATTCATGCCGCAGCTATGGAGTTCTTCTGCTATTGCAGCACCAATATTTCTAGCCGCACCCGTTATTAGTACGGTTTTATTTTTCATTTTAGTGCGGAACCTTTAATGTAATTGTGATGTTGATATTTCATTTACTGTGAAAAGTACCTTTGAATGATTTCCTAAACAGAATAACATGGAATAAGTATGAGACAATCGAAACGAGTAGATATCAATTCATCATTACCTATTCCAGACCCTAACGCACGGTCTCATAGCGAAAAGTTAACCACATATATCAAAAATTTGATTGACGAACAGGCAGGGACTATAGGTTTTGATGAGTACATGAATACAGTGTTGTATCAACCAGGTTTAGGTTATTACAGTGCAGGATGCCAAAAATTTGGTTCCGATGGAGATTTTGTAACAGCTCCTGAAGTTTCAAAACTTTTTTCTAAATGTTTGGCCTCTCAATGTTCGCAGATACTAGATGATTTTGAAGAAAGCGCTATTTTGGAAATAGGCGCAGGTACAGGCGTTATGGCAAGGGATCTATTATTAGATCTGGATCAATGTAATTCACTTCCAGATAAATATTATATATTTGAAATAAGTGCCGACCTTAAACAGAAACAACAAAGATTATTGAAACAATCAATTCCCAAATATATAGATAATATTATTTGGCTAGATACATTACCTGAAGCAAAAATTAAGGGTTTAATAATCGCAAATGAAGTATTAGATGCATTACCCGTCAAGCGTTTTAAAAAAGAATCTAATTTATTTAAAGAAGTAAAAGTTACTTTTTCCAATAATGAATTTTGTTGGATTAATACTACTGCCGAACCAGAGTTATTAGATAGTTTAATGAAACTCGAAAAGCAATTACCCACATCTTTTCCTAATAATTATTACTCAGAGAAAAATATTAATCTTAAAATATGGCTAGATTCAGTACAGTCAGTTATAGAAGAAGGCGTAATTTTATTTATTGATTATGGGTATGCAGCATCAGATTATTATCATCCCAATAAACCTGATGGCAATTTATTATGCCACTATCGACATAATGCTCATAATAATCCATTTTTCTATCCAGGATTACAGGATATAACGAGTTCAGTTGATTTTACAGCAGTTGCTCAATACGCAGAAGAACTTGGATTGCATGTCAAAGGCTATAACAATCAAACATATTTTCTTTTTGGATGTGGTCTTGAAGATTTAATTCCTGATATGAATTCTTTGGACATAAAATCACAAACAATGATTGCTCAACAATTACGAACGTTAACAATGCCTGATGAGATGGGAGAGCGTTTCAAAGTTATAGCACTGGCAAAAAAATATAATAAGAAATTATTAGGATTCTCAATAATGAATCAAAGAAATCAACTTTAATTTAATATGCCCTTAATGAAATATATAACTTTATTTTTGTTTCTCGCTATAATTTTTGGTTGTAATAAAGAAATTGTTAGAGAGAATAAACCAATTCAGAAAGAAATAGGTATTTCTCAGATAGTAAAGTCAGATATTGATAATGTATTAGATGTTCACATAGATGAATCGCGTAGATTATTAAAGGAGTTAATGTCAAAATTATACAAACGTAATCCTCGCGAATTAAAAAAATCCTCTTATAAAATGGTTGAAGAAAATATCGTTAGATTATTTGATTTAACACATACATGGGATTTCCCCGAACTTGGAGGAACACATGATATAGAATCGATACGATTAGTTTTTAACGAAGAGTATCAAGGGGATCGAGTTTTTGCTTTTGTCTCTGGATTAATGTCGATGATTATGAAATCTTATAATTATAAATCCAAATTTCATATGATTGATTCAGTTGATCCTCAGAAACTATATAATTGTGCGAGAAATTTAGAGATTGCTGCCTGGAAACTTAATAATGATCATGATCTACAAGGAAATTTATTTTTAATGAGTAATTCATTACCTAATGAAGAAATAAGAAATTTAAGTTATGAAAGAATCTTTGGTAAGTTGATAGCGACACAAGATAATATCGCTATAATAATAGCTGGGAAAAAGAACAGAGCAATCAAAACGGTTATACAGAAAATGGCCACGGCAATTTTTTTACCTATCTAATTTACCTTCATTGGGTCTAATTATGGATTTAATACAGCTTATTATTATTTCAGTAGTCCAGGGCGTTACAGAATTTTTACCTATTTCAAGCTCCGCCCATTTAATACTTTTACCCCAATTAATGGATTGGGAAGACCAGGGATTAGCAATTGATGTAGCTGCTCATCTTGGTAGTTTATTTGCCGTGATATTTTACTTCAGGAAAGATTTTAGAAATATTTTAATTAATGGGTTAAAAACTACCTTTAAATTAAATTATGCAGAGATAGATAATAAATTATTATGGTTTATTATTCTTGCCAGCATCCCAGCACTTGTTATTGGGTTTGTATTTCGTGAAATTATTTCAGATTACATGCGTGATCCCTTGATTATCTCATTTACTACAATCTTATTTGGATTATTGTTATGGTTGTCAGACATTTTTGGGAGAAGATATCGAGAGATAAGTTCTATGAATACAAAAGATGCATTGATTATTGGGTTTTCACAAATATTAGCATTTATCCCCGGTACATCACGTTCCGGCATAACGATGACCACAGGTCTTTTATTAGGGTTTGATCGCGAAACTGCTGTTAAATTTTCATTTTTTATGTCAGTACCCATAATTATAGCGGCAGCATCATATGAAGCGATAAATTTGGTTCAACTTGGTAACAACATAGACTTGTTTAATTTTATCGTTACTATTTTTTTATCAGCAGTAAGTTCTTTCTTTACGATCCATCTTTTTCTGAAATTTTTAGATAGAATCGGAATGTTGCCATTTATCATATATCGATTGATACTAGGTACGATATTACTATTTATATTTGTTTAATAACTAAATATAGATTTTAGTTTGATAGTAATTTTTCCTTTAGATCCTTAATGCGTTCTTTTTTTAATGCATCACCAAGTTTTTTCCCATCAAGCCCTTTATTTTTTAATAAATCTAGATCAATATTTTTTGAGATTTCTAAAGCATCTAAAAAATATTTAGCTTGAGGAAATTCTTTATCTTCATGACCGGCACGACCCCTTGAATCAGATTCACATGCAATCAAAAATTGTTTAAATCTTTCTGTTCTTCTGAATGCATCAAGTTTTTCTAGCTTTTCTAAAACCTCTTCCGCCCCCATTTCTTGTATTCGATGGCAGTCTAGATGAAACTCCGATACACACACTGCAAGATCATGATACTTATTTGGAACTTTATGTCGTTCACAAAACGAATTTATTATGCTGACTCCACGTTCCTCATGTCCATCATGATTTGGTAATTGTTCTTTTGGTGTGGTTGCTTTTCCAAGATCATGCACAAGTACAGCAAAACGTATTAGAGGGTCTGGCGATAATCTTACTGACTGATTTAGAGACATCAATGTATGTCTTCCCACATCAATCTCAGGATGATATTTTTTATCTTGGGGAACACCAAATAAGGACTCTATTTCAGGAAAAAGTTCTTCTAAAGCATGACATGAACGTAGCGCCAGAATAAAACGTGATGGATATTTTCCAGTTAATGCTTTTTTCATTTCTGTCCAAACACGTTCCGGTATTAACTCATTTAATTCACCAGATTTTGAGATTATATTTAGTAGCTCCATTGTTTCGTCAGCAATTTTAAAACCAAAACAAGCAGCAAAACGAGCAACACGTAATACACGGAGAGGGTCTTCTACAAAGGCAGAGGAAACATGGCGTAAAACACCATTTTTTAAATCAGTTTTACCATCGTATGGATCTATTAAATTTCCATTTTCATCTTCAGCAATTGCGTTTATGGTTATGTCTCTACGCTTTAAGTCGTCTTCGAGCGTAATTTTAGGAGAGGAGTAAAATGTAAAACCTTTATAGCCCTTTCCAGACTTACGTTCTGTACGGGCAAGTGCATATTCTTCTTTAGTTTTTGGGTGTAAAAATACTGGAAAATTTTCGCCAACAGCTTTAAAACCTTCATTGATCATTTCTTCTGGTGTCGCGCCTGTGACTACCCAGTCTCGATCCTTAACAGGGATACCCAGTAATTTGTCACGAACTGCACCACCAACCAAATATGTTTTCATAAATTTTTAATCAAAATCTATTAATTTTTATGAGTCGTTGCGAAACTTAGAATAAAATGAACTATATTCATAGTCTGACAGATAATGGGGTACAATATCTTCAATTGCAGTTGGTTTAATATTGTATCGAAATAAGTCATTACACTCACAAATACTATTTGTTTGTGCCGACAGATAATTGTCTGTTGAGAATGGTTTGCCTGGTATAAAATCAAATATTCTAGCTTGAATACGCGAAACAATATTGTTTAGTGGAATTATGGTGCATTTTAAACCTAGAGCATCTGATGTGTATCTGACTAAATCTTTTAATGAATAAGTTTTTGCCCCACATAATTGAAACTTTTTATCATAACTATCCGGATCATTGACTGCCCTAGCTATCATTTCTACCACATCAAGCACATACACTGGAGCAAACTTTGTTTGATGGCATGCAAGCGGAAAGAATAAAGGGCTTACTTTTAATAAGCTTGCAAATCGATTAAAAAAACTATCTTTCTTACCAAAAATAACAGATGGTTTGAATATGGTAGGCCTTATTCCGACTGAATTTGAAAATAATAGTTCTTCAGCTTTCCCTTTCGTTTTTAGATAAAAACTTTTTCCATTTTTTGCATCTGCATTTAGCGCACTCATTTGCATGATCCTACGTATTCCGTTAATTTCACATGCAGAAATTAGATTTTCAATCAATTTGACATGCACTTTTTTAAAACCTTTCCCATTATTTCCTTTTTCATTAAGTATTCCAACTAAGTTAATTACCGCATCACAATCAACGAGTAGTTTTTTTAGATTTTCAGAATTATGAATATCTGTTTCTACTAGCTCCAAGTTTGGCAAAAGAATTAAGTTCCCCCGGCTATATTCTCGGTTTCGAGTAGGCACTTTCAACTTATAACCGTCTTCTGATAGACGATTGCAGAGAGATTGGCCTACAAAACCTGTTCCCCCAAGTATTGCTATTTTTTTAATTAACATTTTTTTCTGTATTAATCTTTAATATTTGACCTGGTTGTAGAGGCCTGTTTCTTTTTAAATTATTCCATTTAAGAAGATCAGTAACCCAGATATCAAATTTTCTTGCTATTAACCATAATGAATCACCTTTTTTTACCGTATATTCAGTTGTTGTTTCATTATGAATTGCTGTTTTTACAATCTTCTCCTCTTCAACATTTTTTTTATCTAATAGTTCAATAGGGTTACATGATAGTTTAGTTATCAATTTTTTACTTTTTGGTGTTATTAAAGGCATACGATCTTTCATCGGTTTTATTGTCATTTTGAAACGCCAGTCATAGACAATAGAAAAATATAACACACGACGTACATATTTTCGGGTTTCATTAAAAGGGATCAATTCTACCCAAATATCAGGGTTTTCAGCACACACTTTTTTTGGCAGCCATTTTAAAACACGATGCGGACCAGCATTATACGCGGCAGTAGCTAAGATAATATTGCCATCAAATTTATCTAACATCATTTTCATGTAGGCGCTACCAATCGGGACATTTGTTTCAGCTTCTCTCAATTTACTTTTTTTGAAATTTTTTATGCCTATATGTTTTGCAACACTCCTACCAGTTCTAGGCATAACTTGCATCAAACCCAATGCGCCAACTGGCGAGCTTATATCCTCAATAAATGCACTTTCTGCTCTAACCACTCCAAAAACCCAGCTACGATCAATATTATTTTTCTTTGCGTGTTTTGTTAATAAAGCCTCAAATAATATTGGAAAACGTAGAACTAAATTATCGAGTGCTTTAGCCCTACTCATTGTTATTATAGCTCTGTTATGCCACCCCCATTTTACTGCAAGTGCTGCAGCCATTTGCATTTGATAGGTAGTCATTTTATTTAGAGCATGATGCCATTCCCGTCTTGCATTAGTGTTCATGTCAAGTTGATAAAATTCATATGCACGCTTCATTGCAGGTAATGAAGATATACGTTTTAACTCTTCTTTATCATCTGTTACGGGGTAGTGATTCATACTATAGGGCTTATTAATTTTGTCAGCTGCAAGGAATCCGTAATAGTCGCGTTCTTTTGCTAATTTTGTATAGATCTGTTTTGCTTTTTCAATTTCTCCTGTTTCTTCTAGAGCACGCGCATGCCAGTAGGTCCAGCGTAAATCAATCGCTGAAATAGGAGCTTTCCCCATTGTCCATTTTTTTAATAGCTTCCAATCTTTTTTTAATAATGCGGTACGTAGGCGGTAATGAAACACCTCATCATCAACATGGTAATTATCAATTTGATCAAGTAATACTGATGCTATTTTACTTTTCTTTTTTGCAGCATTGATGGCAAGTATTCGTTCAATTTCTGCGATTTCGCCAGGAGTGAATGAGTATTTTATTTTTAGAGCTTCAAGTCTTTTAAAAGCCTTTTCAGGATTACGTTTTGCTAGTCGTAAGATGCCATGAGCAATAATTTCTCTTGTAGTTTCATTATCTATAAGATTAGGTTTTCTTGTATTTTTATATGGTTTTTTATGTATTTGTAGCCATTTTCTTGCAAGGACTTTATATTCGGGATTAAGTCGTCGAGATAAATATGTAGCGAGACCAACTTCGTTGTTTTGCATTGATAAGCGAAAACGCTTCCAGACTAGTTCGTTCGTTACTAAATTACTTTTATATAAAAGTTCAAATGGTTGATCACACTGAGAGGGTAACGATTTTCCAGTCAACCAGACTGAACGAATATCTTCCAATAAAAATTCTTTTTTATCTAATTTCATTCTTGCGTATAACTGGTAGCACTGCATAACAGGATTTGAGTGTTTAATATAATTGTCGAGAAATGTTTGCCAATGTT
The DNA here is from genome assembly GCA_913045195.1 of uncultured Legionellales bacterium. GTDB lineage: Bacteria > Pseudomonadota > Gammaproteobacteria > Eutrophobiales > Eutrophobiaceae > UBA11869. The sequence goes on from CAJWQR010000011.1 coordinate 14,920, forward strand.
TCCTTCTGATTAATACTTTTAACCATGAATTCCTGAGCCTATTTGTAACTGGTAAATCTCTATAGCGGTTTAGAAAATAAATTATATCCGAGTTTTTTTCCTTCCAAATACGCTTTTTTAGATAATTGTAACGTAGATAGGGGTATAGCGGATAATCCTTAAGGGTGTTAGCAATCCTTCCGAATGTTTTATATTTTTTGGATTCAAATGCTTTTTTAGCGGCAAGATAATCTTTACGTTGTAATTCGAGTGTATTTGCATGGGTTGGGATTGTTGTGAAAATAAAAAGAAATAACAATGGTATTGATAGCCACCATTGCTTTTTTACTGCAAGGTAATATTTGTGTGTTTTTTGAGAAGGGGGTGCTGATTTCATTTAAAATGCCATTTTCAAAAAAATTCTGGGGATTGTCCTTATTTAGCTTTGAATTAGCAACATTTTTTCGCTTTTCACTGGTAACATAGCCCGTTTATTCAAAAACAGAAGATCATCTGATAATGCTTATAGAAATAACCATACAAACTATAGCTATTTACGCACTAACAGGTATTTTTGCTGGCCTAATAGGCGGGATGTTAGGTTTAGGTGGCGGTATTATTATCGTGCCAGTTTTACATTATATTTTTACTCAGCAAGGATTTGCTTCGTCAGTAGTAATGCATCAAGCAGTTACTACCTCACTAGCAACCATAATAATTACTTCGCTCTTTGCTACTTATACACATCACCAAAAAAAAGCAGTATCTTGGTCTATAGTAAATCGTATTGCCCCCGGCGTTTTACTAGGAGCATGCCTTGGTGCTTTAGTGGCAGATTCGCTATCAAGTAATATATTACGAATTTTTTTTGGTTTATTTGAGGTATTGGTTGCGATTCAAATCTGGTTTGAAATTAGACCAACGTCTAATATTTCTTTACCGGGCACCAGCAGATTTGTCATCTCTGGGCTTGGTATTGGCTTATTTTCGACTTTATTAGGTATTGGTGGTGGGACATTAACAGTTCCGTTTTTATTGTGGTGTAATTTAAATATACGAAATGCTGTTGCAATATCTTCAGCATGTAGTTTCCCGATTGCGGTCGCGGGTACTACCGCATTTATTATTGCAGGCTGGGATAGTTTGAATATTTTTACACACTCGATAGGGTATCTATATTGGCCTGCCGCACTTATTATAGTGACGATGACAATCTTTTTTGCCCCAATTGGCGCACGTCTAGCGCATTATTTGCCAATTGAAATTTTGAAACGAAGTTTCGCTATATTACTTATGATTGTCGGGATAAAAATGCTTATCTAGTTTTTGTTATGTACAGATTTTTCTGCGAGTTCTTTGCTCTTGTATAAATCTTGTTTTATTTTTTCATTGTTCCATGTTGATGAGAATTCTGGCCAACCAATTGCATGTTGAAGAATAATATTACAAAGTAATTCAAGATGATCAGGGTGTTCGTTTAAGGCAGGAATATAATCAAATGATTCACCTCCAGCATCAATAAAAAAATCACGATTTTGGATATTGATTTCTTCTAATGTTTCTAAGCAATCAGCGGAAAAACCGGGACAGATAATATTGACACTTTTTATGCCACTATTTGCAAGCGATATTAATGTTGTATCAGTATAAGGCTGTAACCATTCCTTTGGACCAAAACGTGATTGGAATGTAACTGACCATTCTTCTTCATTTAATTTTAATTTTTCAGCAACCAAACGTGCTGTTTTATGACATTCACAGTGATATGGATCACCAGCAAGAAAATAATGTTTAGGTAAGCCATGAAAAGAAAATAATAACTTTTGTGGTTTTTTATTGTCTGTCCAGTAGCTCATAATGCTATTTGCTAGAGTATCGATATAACCTGGATGATCATGGTAGTGGTTGACCATTCTTATTTCAGGCAACCAACGCCATTTTTTAAGTTCATCTACTACTGCGTCAAATGTTGAACCTGTTGTTGCAGATGAATATTGCGGATACAAGGGTAATACAAGAATTCTTTTCGAATTGGCCACTTGTAATTTCTTAAGGCCTGATTTAATTGATGGGTTCCCATAACGCATCGCCAATTCAATTCTAATCGGTCCTTGAATTTTTTTAGCTAGAATCTTTTTCAATCCTTCAACTTGCATGCTCGAAATTGATAGTAATGGCGATCCATTTTCTGTCCATATTTTTTTGTATGCCTTGGCCGATTGAGATGGACGAATTCGTAAAATTATTCCATGAAGAATGAACCACCATAAAAACTTAGGTAGTTCAATTACACGAGAATCAGAGAGGAACTCAGCCAAATATTTTCTAACTGCGCTAGCAGTAGGGTTATCTGGCGTACCTAAATTTGTAATAAGGATTCCGGTGCAGCAAGGAGTATCATGCTCATATTTGGGATTACCTTTATAATTCATAATTAGTATTTATATAGGAGCAGCGCTTGTTTGTAAAAAATATTAATATAGCACCTCATTTTGTTATACCAAATATCACTAGATGCAATTAATTAAGAGGAGCAAAGTATGATTAAGCCACATGGGGCGGATATATTAAAGCCATTATTTATAGAAAATTCTGTGGAGCGTAATGCATTATTAGAGGAGGCTGCATCATTACCAGCTTTGATTCTTAATTCTGCTTCAGCGGCTAATGCGGTCATGCTAGGCGCTGGCTATTTTACCCCTCTGGAGGGCTATATGAATGTAGCGGATACACTTTCAGTGGCTGAAAAAATGCAAACTGAAAACGGATTATTTTGGCCAGTGCCATGCATTAATTGCACCGATGATATTACAGCTATTGAGGGGTCATCAACGATCGCATTACTTGATCCTAATATTGAAGGTAATCCTGTTTTAGCAATACAAAATGTAGAAGCGATAGAAAGCTTAAGTGAAGCACAAATTAATCTGGTCACCAAACAAATTTTTGGAACTCTGGATACAGGACATCCAGGAGTAAAAACATTTAAAGGTCTTGGTAAATATCTGATATCAGGCCCTATTAAAGTTTTGAATTACAGTTATTTTGAAACTGATTTTGCAAGTACATTTCGTACAGCGTTACAAATTCGAAATCAGATAGAGCAAAATAATTGGGAAACTGTTGTGGCTTTTCAAACAAGGAATCCAATGCATAGAGCGCATGAAGAATTATGTAAGATTGCACAAGAATCAATAAATGCTGATGGAATTTTGATTCATATGTTATTAGGGAGATTAAAGCCGGGCGATATTCCAGCTGATATTCGTGATGCTGCGATCAGGAAAATGGTTGAGCTTTATTTTCCAAAAAATACCGTGATGGTCACCGGTTACGGTTTCGACATGCTATATGCTGGACCAAGAGAAGCAGTACTTCATGCTGTATTTCGTCAGAATGCAGGTTGTACACATTTAATTGTCGGGCGCGACCATGCAGGCGTTGGGGATTTTTATGGTCCTTTTGATGCACAAACAATCTTTGATAATAATACTATTATAGATGCTTTAGATATTGAAATTTTTAAAGCTGACCATACGGCTTACTCAAAAAAACTAAACAAAGTTGTAATGTTGCGTGACGCTACAGACCATACTAAAGAGGACTTTGTGATGTTATCGGGTACTCGGGTCCGTGATATGTTAGCGGCTGGCGAAGACTTACCTCCCGAGTTCGCGCGCCCCGAAGTCGCTGAAATATTGATGTCTTATTATCAGCAAGAAGAAAATTTGTAATCTAGCATCCCCATTAAATACTTCTCTTTACACTGTATATTTTTTGCGCATAAGTATTGACAAGAATATTATTTCGATTATATTTAGCACTCTCTAATAAAGAGTGCTAACAATTTTTGTTAGTTCATTATAAATCAATAGGTTAGGAATTAAGGAGGTCTACTTTAATGAATATCCGGCCATTACACGATCGTGTGATTGTGAAACGCGTGGAAGAAGAAAAAACTTCTCCAGGTGGAATTGTTATCCCTGATTCAGCTACAGAAAAGCCCATCCAGGGCGAAGTTATTGCCGTAGGCAAAGGTAAATTACTGGATAGTGGCGAGCTTAGTAAGCTTGATCTTAAAAAAGGTGACAGAGTGTTGTTTGGCAAGTACTCAGGTACCGAGGTTAAAGTTGGTGGTGACGAATATCTCGTAATGCGCGAAGACGACATCATGGGTGTCATCGAATAACATAATTTTAATTCATAACATAAATAGTCAGATCCCTTTTAGGAGAAAATAATCATGGCTGCTAAAGAAGTTAAATTTTCAGACGATGCCCGTTCCCGAATGGCGAATGGCGTCAATGTCTTGGCGAATGCAGTTAAGCAAACGCTTGGCCCAAAAGGTCGCAATGTCATTTTAGATAAGAGTTTTGGTGCTCCAACAGTTACCAAAGATGGTGTTTCGGTCGCAAAAGAAATTGAACTGGAAGATAAATTTGAGAACATGGGAGCACAGATGGTTAAGGAAGTTGCATCAAAGACTTCTGATGTTGCTGGCGATGGAACAACAACTGCAACCGTACTGGCACAAGCTATAGTACGTGAAGGGCTAAAAGCAGTAACCGCCGGAACAAACCCTATGGATATTAAGAGGGGTATTGACAAAGCAGTAATTGCAGCAGTTGAGCAATTACAATCAATGTCAAAGCCTTGTGAAGATACTAAGGCAATTTCTCAGGTGGGATCTATTTCTGCCAATGCGGACGAAGATATAGGTAATATAATTGCCGAATCAATGGAAAAGGTTGGTAAAGAAGGCGTGATTACTGTTGAAGAAGGATCAGGTCTTGAGAATGAATTGGATGTTGTTGAAGGCATGCAGTTTGATCGTGGCTATCTATCACCGTATTTTATCAATGATCAACAAACCATGAGCGTAGAACTTGAAGCTCCGTACATACTTTTGCATGATAAAAAGATATCTAACGTTCGTGATTTATTGCCTTTACTTGAAGGAGTTGCAAAAGCCGGCAAACCTTTGTTGATTATTGCAGAAGATATTGAGGGAGAGGCATTAGCAACTTTGGTTGTAAATAATATGCGAGGGATTGTTAAAGTAGCAGCTGTTAAAGCACCAGGTTTTGGTGATAGACGTAAAGCTATGCTGGAAGATATCGCAATTTTAACCTCTGGCACTGTAATCTCCGAAGAAGTTGGCCTTAGTTTGGAAAAAACAGGCCTAGATGATTTAGGAAGTGCAAAACGTATTCAAATTTCAAAAGAGAATACTACTATCATTGATGGCGCGGGGAAGACCACAGATATTGAGGGCCGCGTTCAGCAGATCCGTCAGCAGATTGAAGATACAACTTCTGATTATGATCGTGAAAAACTTCAAGAACGTGTTGCTAAGCTTGCAGGCGGTGTTGCGGTTATCAAAGTTGGTGCTGCGACAGAAATTGAAATGAAAGAGAAGAAAGCGAGAGTTGAGGATGCTTTGCATTCGACACGTGCAGCAGTTGAAGAAGGTGTAGTTCCTGGCGGAGGTGTTGCGCTAATCCGTGCCAGGCCTGCTATTGATAAGATTAAAGTCGCCAACGACGAACAAAGGATTGGTGTTAGTATTTTAAAGCGTGCCCTTGAAGAGCCTCTACGTCAGATTGTAAGTAATGCAGGTGAAGAAGCTTCTGTTATTCTGAATTCAGTCGCTGATGGTAAGGGTAATTATGGATATAATGCCGCTACTAGTGAGTTTGGAGATATGATTGAAATGGGTATTCTTGATCCGACAAAAGTAGCTCGTTCAGCATTACAAAATGCAGCATCTGTTGCTGGATTATTATTAACGACTGAAGCTATGGTTGCTGAAATTCCTAAAGAAGAAGCTGCTCATCCTCCGATGCCTGATATGGGCGGAATGGGCGGAATGGGCGGAATGATGTAATTTTTGTAATGTAACCTTCCAAAAAAAACCCGTCTTATGACGGGTTTTTTTGATTAAAAAATTACCTTTTCATTGCGTCGAAGAATTCAGCATTATTCTTAGTTGCCTTTAAGCGCTCAAGCAAAAATTCCATTGCAGCTAGTTCTTCCATTGGGTGAAGCAATTTACGCAATATCCATATTTTTTGTAATTCTTGTTCAGCTGTTAATTTTTCTTCACGACGTGTTCCAGAGCGATTGATATTTATTGCGGGATAGATTCGTTTTTCTGCAATAGTTCTATCTAAGTGTAATTCCATATTACCTGTTCCTTTAAATTCCTCGTATATAACATCATCCATTCTTGATCCTGTATCAACTAAAGCGGTAGCAATGATCGTTAGACTACCACCTTCTTCAATATTACGAGCTGCGCCAAAGAAACGTTTCGGTCTTTGTAATGCGTTTGCGTCGACCCCACCAGTTAAGACCTTTCCTGAAGCAGGAATAACGGTATTATAAGCACGAGCTAAACGTGTAATCGAATCGAGCAGAATAACAACATCTTTTTTATGTTCGGTTAGACGTTTAGCACGCTCAATAACCATTTCTGCAACTTGAACATGTCGACTTGCCGGTTCATCAAAGGTACTAGATATTACTTCGCCACCGACCGATCTTTCCATTTCTGTAACTTCTTCAGGACGTTCATCAATTAGTAAAACAATTAAATGTACTTCAGGATGATTATGCGTAATTGATTGAGCGATACTTTGTAAAATCATCGTCTTACCCGCTTTTGGCGGTGAAACAATCAAACCACGTTGCCCTTTTCCTATTGGCGAAGCAAGGTCGATAATGCGCGGAGTTAAATCTTCTGTACTTCCATTCCCCTGTTCTAGAGTTAATCGTTCTTCTGCAAAAAGAGGGGTTAGGTTTTCGAATAAAATTTTTCCTTTTGCCTTATCAGGCGTCTCAAAATTAATTTCATTAATCTTGAGTAATGCAAAATAACGCTCTCCATCTTTAGGGGGTCTGATTTTCCCAGAAATATTATCACCTGTTCTAAGATTAAAGCGTCTAATTTGGCTGGGTGAAACATAAATATCATCAGGTCCTGCAAGATATGAACTTCCCGCTGAGCGTAAAAATCCAAATCCATCTTGGAGAATTTCTAATACACCATCTCCATGTATATCTTCACCTTTTTTAGCATGAGCTTTTAGTATTTCAAAGATAACATCTTGTTTACGGGAGCGAGCTAGATTATCAAGGCCAAGGTCTGAAGAAAGTGAAACGAGTTCTGAGGCTGGTTTTTGCTTTAGTTCTGTTAGATTCATAGGTGTTAAAATTTCATAATATAGATTTAAATGTGTTTACAAACTTAGTTTGTTTTAATTATAAAACGAGCTTCTTTTACTTATTTTTTATGCGGGATTTGGTTTAGTTTGAAAAGTTTTTACGGAACTGACAGTCAAGTTAACATGCGTTTTGCTATTCGTCCAGTTAAATCTTTTAAAAAATGATTAAATATTGGCATCGAAAAAGGCCTCTAATTGCGATTTTGTCGCTTGCCCAAAATTTGTAGCAATGACTTCCCCCCCTTTGAAGAAAATAAGGGTTGGTATTCCTTTGACTCCATAGGTTGCTGGTGTCTTTTGATTTTCATCAATATTAATTTTTGCGATGATTAATTTATTTTTATATTCACTAGCTAATTCATCAAGTATAGGCGCAATGTTTTTACAGGGGCCGCACCATTCTGCCCAGAAATCTAGAACTACGGGTTGTTCTGATTTTAAAACTTCATCTTCAAAGTTTGAGTCTGTAACATTTAATATATTATTGCTCATTTTATTTTTGAGTTCCTTTCTAACATGTGTGAGGATGTAATTTGAACCAAATTAAAGATTAATTGCAAGCTTGATATTTGTATATTTAGTAAATATCAATACATTTAAAAAATGACATATGAAAACTATTGAATTCCGACAATTGAAACTTGATGAGTCTTTACTCCGTATTTTAGATGAAATTGGGTTTAAAGAATGCACGCCAGTTCAAGCCGAGTCTTTACCATTAATATTAGAAGGACATGATATCGCGGGTCAGGCACAGACAGGCACTGGGAAAACAGCAGCATTTTTATTATCAACATTTCACTTTTTAATCTCAAGCAAGCTTCAAGAAAACACAAATCTACGCGCAATAATTATTGCTCCAACACGCGAACTTGCAATACAGATACATAAAGATGCTGAAATATTCAATCGCTATTCTGATCTTAAATTGGGCCTAGTTTATGGTGGCGTTGATTATGAGAAACAGCGTGTAGCATTGATGAAAGGAGTAGATATATTAATTGGCACACCAGGTCGCTTGATTGATTATTTAAAACAGGGCGTATTTAATTTTAAGCATATTGAGGTAGTTGTTCTAGATGAAGCTGATCGTATGTTTGATCTTGGTTTTATTAGCGATATTCGTTATCTTCTTAGACGAATGCCAAAGCCTGAAAAGCGTTTAAATATGCTATTTTCAGCTACATTATCGTATCGTGTTATGGAATTAGCATATGAACATATGAATAATCCGACACTAATAAAAATAAATCCAGAAAAAGTTACCGCAGACAGAATAACCCAAATTCTTTATCACGTTGCAAATGATGAGAAGATATCTTTACTAATTGGTTTATTAAAATGTACAAATACAACAAGAACAATCGTTTTTGTTAATACTAAACGAGTCGCGGAAAAAGTATGGTCATATCTTGAAGGAAATCAAATACACGCTGCTGTGTTGTCAGGGGATGTCCCACAAAAAAAGCGACAGCGATTATTTAATGAATTTTCAACAGGAGACCTGAAAGTATTGGTTGCCACTGACCTTGCTGCCCGTGGTTTACATATTCCTGATGTTAGTCATGTTTTTAATTACGATTTACCACAGAATGCTGAGGATTATGTTCATCGGATTGGCAGGACAGCTCGAGCAGGTGCAAGTGGTGATGCTGTAAGTTTTGCTTGCGAAGACTATGTATATTCACTAGTGGACATAGAATCATACATTGGCTATCAGATTCCGACAGTTACTATTACTGAAGCGATGTTAAAAAAAATATCACCACCGATAAAAAGAAAGCACCACGAAAAATCCACTCACTTTTCAAGAAACAAAAAAAAATTTATAAAGAGAAATAATACCCCATAAAATTATTTATAATAATCGCTTCATAATCCAACCACCAATCGCAGAGATTTCTTCAGAACAGATTGTGTGTTGCATCGGATATTCATTCCACTCGACTGTATAGCCATGCTTAATCAAAGTTTGCGATGATGAACGACCTTGTTCAATTGGGATGACATTATCATCTGAACCGTGCATCATCATTATAGGCATTTCTTTATGGTCTGAAGTCTCTTTTTTAAGATTTTTTGGTATGGGTAGATATGTTGAGAGTGCAAGTAATCCAGCTAGTTCTGACGGGTATCTTAAACCAGCATGCAGAGCGATAGCTCCGCCCTGTGAAAATCCAGCGAGAATGATTTTATTTGAACTAATGCCTTTTTTGATTTCAGTATCGATATAATTATGAATTAAATCTGAAGATTCAATGATTGAATTAATATCTTCCATTTCACGAAGATTTGAAGATTTAATATCGTACCATCCACGCATCTCCGTTTTACCGTTAATTGTTATTGGGCGAATAGGCGCATTTGGGAAAATAAAACGAATGCCTAACATGGTCGATAAATATAGCTCAGGAACAATAGATTCGAAATCATGCCCATCAGCACCTAGTCCGTGCAGCCAAATTATGCTTGCTTTATGCGTACCCTGAGGTTCGATTATTACCGCATCATCTTGTTCAAATAACATAAATAAATTCTCGTAATGAAATAAACTATCATTAAGCACTATTAATTTATCAAATGAAATGAACCCAAGTCATTTTTTACTAACAAATAATTTGTTATGCTGAACACTCAAGCGGTAGGGTTATCTAGAGGATATCAAGATGGATAGAGTTAATAGGATTGATTTTTTAAAGATTGGGGTGATATTTATCATATTATCCTGCACCTCGAGCTGCGGGCAAAAAGGCCCCCTTTATTACCCAGATAAAGACAAAGCATCTTCATTAGATTCTCAAAATATCACTTAAAAATATATGTCTGACTTTATTTATAAAGACGGCCAATTGTTTGCCGAAGATGTCTCTTTATTGGAAATCGCTGAGCAATATAATACGCCTTGTTATGTTTATTCAAATAATACGATTCAGTCTAGATATTTAGAATTTGATTCAGCTTTTGCTTCGAGGCAGCATTTGCTTTGTTATGCCGTTAAGGCCAATTCAAACATTTCCATTCTTAATACTTTAGCAAGGTTAGGCTCAGGTTTCGATATCGTTTCAATAGGAGAGTTATTACGTGTTCTTGAAGCCGGCGGCGATCCAATGAAAGTCGTTTTTTCTGGTGTAGGCAAACGTGAGGATGAGATGAAGTTTGCCTTAGAGCAAAATATTAAATGCTTTAATGTAGAGTCAGAGAGTGAGCTATTAAAATTAAATAGGGTTGCTGAAAATATGGGAATGGCTGCCCCAGTGTCACTACGTGTAAATCCCGATGTAGATGCCAAGACTCATCCTTATATTGCAACTGGTTTAAAAGAAAATAAATTTGGTATTGCTTTTGAATCGGCAAAAGTTATTTATGAACAAGCTGCAAACATGAGCAACATCAGTTTGACAGGAATTGGTTGTCACATTGGGTCACAAATCTCGAGCTTGACACCTTTTCAGGATGCATTGCATAGATTACTAGACTTAATTGATGAACTTAAACAATTAGGAATTGAGTTTCAGCATGTTGATATTGGCGGAGGGCTAGGCATTACCTATCAAAACGAAATACCACCAACACCAACCGAATATGTTAATGCTGTAACAAGTATAATCCAGAAACGCGATCTTGAAGTAATTATTGAGCCAGGCAGATCCATTGTAGGTAATGCGGGTATTTTACTTACAAAAGTTGAATACCTAAATATAACTCCTTTTCGTAATTTTGCAGTTATTGATGCAGCAATGAACGATTTGATAAGGCCATCTCTTTATAATAGTTGGCATGAAATTAAATGTGTTAAGCAAAACTCAAATATAAAAGAGAGTATTTATGATGTTGTTGGCCCTATTTGCGAAACTGGTGATTTCATTGGCAAGAATCGCTCATTGTCTTTAAGCGAAGGGGATTTACTTGCTATTTTTTCTGCAGGTGCATATGGCTTTAGTATGTCATCAAACTATAATTCAAGACCACGAGCCGCAGAAATATTAGTTGATGGAGTGAAGGTTCATGAGGCTCGAAAAAGGGAAAAGCTAGAAGATTTATTTGGTGGCGAATTATTACCTTAAACTCATTGCAACAAGTACTTCTGATTTATGCAGCGTATTATTGAGCCTGAATTGATGTGCGATAAGCAACAAGCAACCGCTTATGCAAATGCTAATTTTGAAGAACCCCATAATCATTTTGTAGAATTATTGAGTCTCTCAATGGGGGAAAACTTTCCAGAATTTGGTAATGCAATTGATCTCGGGACAGGGGCAGCAGATATTGCGATAAGATTTGCATCAAATTATCCATGTTTCGAAATTGATGCAATAGATGGCTCATGCGCAATGATTGCAGAAGGCAAAAAAGCCATCGATAAAGTTAGATTGAATGATCGAATTAATCTTATACATAGTTCAATACAAGACATAACCTTAGCAGAAAAAGAATATGCAATTGTGTTTAGCAATAGTTTGTTACATCACTTGCACGATCCAATGGCGTTGTGGAAACTAATCAAACATGCAAAAGGGAATCCTTTAGTTTTTATTATGGACTTAATGCGGCCCAAAAATATTCAAAAGATTGATGAATTAGTGCATGAATACGCAGGGAATGAGCCTGAAATATTACAAAAAGATTTCAAAAATTCGTTAAAAGCCGCTTTCACTCCAGAAGAAGTCGTATTACAGTTGCAAGATATTGGGCTTAATGGACTGAAAGTAACAGTCGTGTCTGATCGACACATAGTGGTTAATAATTAATGCTTTATTGCACTATAATGGCGTGTTAATACTAAATATGCACAATAATAGTGCGAATTTTTTTTAATTTTAGACTGCAACTTATTGATTATTTTACGTATAGCAAACATTATGTAGTGGCATATTAGTTGCATCCATTATGAGATATAAAATAAGAAATTAACGGAAATTTATAAAAAAATAGACTGAGGAGAGTTAAAGATGTCATCGGATAACGTATTCAAACTAATTAAGGACCACGATGTTAAATTCGTCGACCTTCGTTTCTGTGATACCGCTGGTAAAGAGCAGCACGTAACAGTCCCCGCTAGTGTAGTTGATCAAGAAATGCTTAAAGAAGGAAAAATGTTTGATGGTTCGTCCATCGCAGCTTGGAAAGGCATTAATGAGTCAGACATGATTTTGATGCCCGAGAGCGAAACTGCCGTTATCGATCCTTTTTTCGATGACGCAACATTAAATATTCGCTGTGATGTAATTGAGCCATTAACTATGAAGGGTTATGAACGTGACCCACGCTCAATTTCAAAACGAGCTGAAGATTATTTAAAATCTACAGGTATTGCAGATAACGCATATTTTGGCCCTGAACCCGAATTTTTTATCTTTGATGAAGTGCGTTGGGGAGATGAGTTACATTCAGGGTTTTATGAAGTTGATTCAGAAGAAGGTTGTTGGAATAGCGATCGAATTGATGAGGACAAAAATATTGGTCATCGACCAGGCGTAAAAGGTGGCTACTTCCCAGTACCACCAGTTGATTCAGGACAAAATATCCGTTCGGCAATGTGTACGGTTCTTGAAGAAATGGGCCTTACAGTAGAAGTTCATCATCATGAAGTTGCAACAGCTGGCCAAGCGGAAATTGGAACGTCTTGCAAAACTCTAACAAGAAAAGCCGATGAACTATTAATTCTAAAGTATGTTGTTCACAATGTTGCGCATAGTTACGGGAAGACGGCAACATTTATGCCTAAGCCATTGGTTGGTGATAATGGTAATGGAATGCATGTACACATGTCGCTAGTTAAAGATGATAAAAATCTTTTTGCAGGGAATAAATACGGCAATCTTTCTGATACAGCATTACATTACATTGCCGGAGTTTTTAAGCATGCTCGTGCTGTTAATGCGTTCACAAACGCAAGCACAAACAGTTATAAACGTTTAGTGCCAGGCTTTGAAGCACCCACTTTATTGGCATACTCAGCAAGAAATCGTTCCGCATCTTGCCGTATACCATGGGTTTCAAATGATAAAGCTAGGCGTATTGAAGTCCGTTTTCCTGATTCTTGTGGCAATCCATACTTTACTTTTGCTGCGCTAATGATGGCAGGTCTTGATGGAATACAAAATAAGCTTGACCCAGGCGAACCTATGGAAAAGGATTTGTATGACATTAGCTCAGAGGAAGAAAACAAGATAGCGACAGTTTCTTCATCATTAGATATGTCTCTCGAAGCACTCGATAAAGATCGCAGTTTTCTTACTGCAGGCGGTGTTTTTACCGATGACATGATTGATGGTTATATTGCATTGAAGATGGAAGAAGTTAATCGTTTTCGCATGACCACTCATCCTGTTGAGTTTGATATGTATTACAGTTTATAGCTTGCGACATTAATTTTCTGAAACCCCTTCCAATGAGGGGTTTTTTTTGAACTACATTCGATAGTGGCAATCTATAAAGGGTAATAATTATTTATAATTAATTAAATGAAACTAATATTTTTACTACCATTGTTTTTTTATATCCCTATTCTTTATGGTGAGGTTTATAAGACTGTAGATGAGGATGGCAATATTATATTTACGGATAGGCCATCTTCAAATTCCGAGGAAATCAAACTTCAGGAGTTAAAGACAACGGAAACTATCAAGCCATCCACCTCCTCCCCAAGCAGAAAAAGTCGGGGCGAGACTGATGAGAGCCTTTCTTATAAGAAGCTGTTTGTATCAAATCCAGTAGACGGTTCATCCATAAGGAGTAATAGTGGGAATGTCAGTATATCAATAGTTCTTAAGCCTTCTCTTCGCTCCGGACATAGAATTTTAATCACAATGGACGGAAAGGAGCTGTCAAAGGGTTCCGGAATGAGCGCTTCTGTCACAAATATTGATAGAGGCACACACACCGTAGGAGCGAGTGTTATCGATAGTTCTTCAAATGCAATCATTTCGGCATCAAGTACGTTTTCAATTCTTCGTTCAACACAATAACCTCTTAAATTAAAAAATCATGTTTTAGAGGCGTTTTGCCCATTTTTAAGGTGAATGGCCTGTTTCTTGCACTGATTAACAAGAATAAATAAAATTTTTTATAAAATTATAACTTATTGTAATTATTGATAAAAATATAAAATAATAAATAATAGTGAGAATTAATACGTGATAAATGCACTAATACAGTGCAATATTAAATACACTTATGAATCATACCGAAGAAAGAGCTGCGCAAACTATTGACCATCTAGCAACGTCAGTACTGTTGTTTGATGAGAACCTACATTTGGTATCAATAAATAGCGCTGGAGAAAGCCTGTTATCGATGAGTAGCAAACGGATTTTAGGGCTGCCCCCCGAAAAAATTTGGCCAAATACTATGTTTTTTTCAGACATGATTAGAAAGTCTTTTCAATTTGTCAGAACACGCATAGAGCGAGGCGTTGAAATGGGACTTATTAATCGAGACTCAGTTAAGGTGGATTGTATATTTACTCCGATTGTTATCAATGATGAAACAAAAGAAATTATTGTTGAACTAGTTGGTGTTGATGCATTTGTTCGCGAGATGCAAGAATTTAATCATCAAACTGTACAGAAGGTAGCCAATGAGTCAGTACAAGGCATGGCCCATGAAATTAAAAACCCTTTAGGCGGAATACGCGGCGCGGCACAATTAATGGAAAAAGAATTAGATGATGAAAGTTTACTCGAATATACGAAAATTATTATTAATGAATCAGATCGCTTAAGAAATTTTTTAGATCGTATGATGGCCGCTAATACGCATCCTGTAAGATCTGATACAAATATTCATGAAATTATTGAATATGTTATTTCAATTATTCGTGTTGAAAGTTCTCGAAACATAAATATTGAGAAAGATTATGATCCAAGTATCCCAACTATTAATGCTGACCGAGAGCAACTTATTCAGGCAGTATTAAATTTATTACGAAACGCAGTTCAGGCAACTACAGACGATGAAAGAATTCTATTAAAAACGAGGATTCAACGACAGATAACCATTCAAAATAAACTCAATAAATTAGCAATTCAGCTCGATGTTATTGATAACGGACCTGGCATACCAGCTGAGATTGAATCGGGAGCGTTTTACCCAATGGTCACAGGCCATGCAGAAGGTACAGGGCTTGGGCTATCAATTGCGCAACAATTAATTCAGTCGCATGGCGGGGCAATTAATTACGAAAGGAAAGAAAACAATACCTACTTCTCAATATTATTCCCTATCGATCGTAACAATGCAGAGTAATAAAAAAGTATGGATTGTAGATGATGATAAGTCCATTCGTTGGGTTTTAGAGAAGGCTTTAAAATCGGCAGATGTTGATATAACAAGTTTTTCGCACCCTGATGATGTTTTAGAAAGGATAAATAAGGAAGAGCCAGATGTAATTATTACTGATATTCGTATGCCAGGTATGGACGGGATTTCATTATTAGATCGTATTAAACAGCATTCTCCAAGTATTCCAGTAATTATAATGACCGCATACTCTGATCTTGATAGAGCTGTATCGGCATTTCAGGGGGGAGCATATGAATATCTTTCTAAACCTTTTGATGTTGATGAAGTTATTAGTTTAGTTAGGCGTGCCATAGTAGATAGACAAACTGATAATGTATTACCTCTCTCCGAACCTGAAACTGAAGGCAATCCAATTATTGGTTCTGCTCCTGCAATGCAGGAGATATTTAAAGCGATCGGTCGACTGTCAAATTCGAATTTTACTGTTTTAATTACTGGCGAATCTGGTACAGGCAAGGAATTGGTGGCAGCTGCATTACATGGTAATAGCCCTAGATCGAAGAATCGATTTATTGCGATAAATACTGCTGCTATTCCTAGAGATTTACTCGAATCAGAATTATTTGGACATGAAAAAGGTGCTTTTACCGGAGCAACCACACAACGACAGGGTCGTTTCGAACAAGCTAATGGAGGTACACTTTTCCTCGATGAAATCGGCGATATGCCCGCAGACTTACAAACACGACTACTTCGAATACTCGCGGAAGGAGAGTTTTACCGAGTTGGCGGACATGTGCCGATCAAAGTAGATGTGCGTGTTATTGCCGCTACACATCAGAATTTAGAAGAACTGGTAAAGGCAGGTAGGTTTCGTGAAGACCTATTACACAGACTGAATGTTATAGGGGTTCATGTTCCATCATTAAGAGATAGAAAAATAGATATTACTGAGCTTTCAAAACATTTTCTTAATTCAGCAGCAAAAGAATTAGGAGAAGAGAAGAAACAATTGCTACCAGAGACAGAAAATTACCTAACAACTTTACCGTGGCCTGGCAATGTTAGACAGCTTGAGAATTTTTGTCGTTGGGTAACCGTGATGGCTTCTGGTGTAGAAATTCATATTGATGACCTCCCTCCTGAATTAAAAAAAGATATTATTGTAAATGACGAAAGTGATTCATGGGAGAGTACTTTTAGAAAATGGGTAAAATCCAGTTTATCAAATAGTGATATTGAATTATTAAAAAAAGCGGTTCCATTATTTGAAACTATTCTAATTGAGGAGGCACTAAAAAAGACAAATGGTCGTCGACAGGATGCTGCAAAGTTGCTTGGTTGGGGAAGGAATACTCTGACAAGAAAAATAAAGGAGTTAAATATTAATTTGTAATTTTTATTTGATTCTTAACCATTCTGCAATTTGTTTGGCGTAATAAGTCAAGATTCCATCAGCGCCAGCACGTTTAAATGCCAATACCGATTCCATCACCGTGCTTTTTTCATCTAACCAACCATTATTTACTGCTGCTTTAACCATCGCGTATTCACCACTGACGTGATACACGAAAGTTGGGCGACCAAAAGTTTCTTTAACTCGATATACAATATCAAGATAAGGCAGCCCAGGTTTTATCATTACCATATCGGCGCCTTCATTTAGATCAAGCTCAACCTCAGTTATAGCTTCATCAGTATTTGCTGGGTTCATTTGATAGGTATATTTATTTCTACTACCTAAGTTTTCTCCGGAGCCAATTGCATCACGAAAAGGCCCATAAAAGCTTGATGCATATTTGGCTGAATAGGCAAGAATTTTAGTATTTATATAGTCGGCGGACTCAAGCGCTTTCCTAATATGTCCAATACGGCCATCCATCATATCGGATGGCGCAATCACATCAGCACCGGCTTTAGCATGCGATAAGGCTTGTTTAACCAATACTTCGACAGTTTCATCATTCATGACTTCATTATTTTTATTGGTTAAACCATCTTGTCCAGATAGAGTGTAAGGATCAAGGGCAACATCTGTAATTACACCTAATTCAGGAGAATGTTGTTTTAATTCCATAACAGTTTTTTGTATTAGTCCATTCGGGTTCCATGCTTCAGATGCCCCCTCACTTTTTTTGTCTTTTGAAACTACAGGAAATAGTGCAATTGCTGGAATTTTAAGATCAACTAATTTTTTAGCTTCTTTCAATAACTGATCGATACTTAATCTTTCTATATCCGGCATAGACTTAATTGGAATTCGTTTATTATCTCCGTCAACTACGAACATAGGATAAATGAGATCATCAGTTGTCAAAACAGATTCACGCATCAGCCGACGAGAAAAATCATCACTTCGCATTCTTCTTGGTCTTGTTAATGGGAATTTACTTTTTTGAGAATTATTTTTCATTTAATCAGGCAGCTCTCCGATTTCTTTTTCGATCCAGTTTTCCACTTCATCAGTTATCTCTTTAGCGCATTTATTTTCAGATTCTATTGCTGGGCCGATCTTTATTGTAATTAATCCAGGTTTTTTAATCATGCTATTTCGTGGCCACAAACGCCCAGCATTATGAGCAACCGGAACAACTTGAGCACCTGATTTTTCCGCAAGCATTCCCCCGCCTGGCAGGTATTTTTTCTTTTTATTTGGAGCAACACGAGTGCCTTCTGGGAAAATAATTACCCAGTATCCCTTTTTTAAACGCTCACAGCCTTGGTCAGCAATTTGTCTAAATGATTTAATCGCCGAGTCTCGATTTATAGCAATGGGTCGCATGGAAGCAAGACCCCAACCATAAATTGGAATTTGTAATAACTCTTTTTTTAGTATCCAGACCTGAGGAATAAATATTTGTTGTAAAGCTAAAGTCTCAAATGCAGATTGATGTTTAGACATAACAATACAGGGTTTCCCAGGGATATTATCTTTACCTTTGATTTCATATGTAACATTACAACAAATTTTAAGCCACCAGAGATTAAAAACTGCCCAGCGTGTTATGAGGTAATAGCGCTTTTTGAAATCTAAAGGAAAAGCAATTACACCAATTGGAGCAATTAATATTGTGCTGATGATTTGACCTATATAAAAGAGCAGAGATCTTAAAATTAGCATTATTTTTTTTCAGCGATTATCTCGTTTACAAAAGATACGAGATCATCATAAATTGGAATATGTTTTGGAATAATCCCTTGATCAATTTCATCTTTCCCTTTTCCGGTCCGAACAAGTATGGGCTTACCCCCCGCATTTTCTGCTGCTTGCACATCAGTAATTTTGTCACCTACACAAAAAACATTTTCCAGTTTTATTTGAAATCTTTCTGATACATCATTGTACAATCCTGGTTTTGGTTTTCTGCAATTACAATTTTCTTCAGGTTTGCATGGACAAAAGAAAATCCCATCAATAACACCGCCGTATTGCGCAAGATGCATGTTCATTTTTTTATGGATTGCATGGAGCATTTCAATAGAAAAAAGCTTTCTACCAATCCCAGATTGGTTTGTGATAATAATTACTTGATAATTATTTTGAGAAAGCTTTCCAATTGATTCTAAACTTCCAGGGATTGGAATCCATTCATCAGGGGACTTTATGTAATCATCAGAATCTTCATTGATGACACCATCTCGATCTAAAATAATAAGTTTCATTTACTAATCCTGTAGCTTAGAGATATCTGCGGTTTCCAAGAATAATGAATTTAGATTACTCAACAGTGCAAGTCTATTTTTTTTAAGATCAGGTTCGTCACACATAACCATTACGTTGTCGAAAAAATTGTCGATGACCTTCTTTAATCCAGAAAGTTCTGTAAGTGCAGATTTATAATTATGATTATCAATCATTGGGGCAATTATTTTTTTATAATTCTCAAGTTTTCTTGCTAATTTTATTTCTGATTTTTCTACCAAAAGATCATCTTTTATTTTAATGGAATTAATTTCCTCTGACTTTTTTAATAGATTGCTAATTCGCTTATTCGCTGCTGCCAAGCTTTTGGCTTCACTGAGTTTTCTAAATTCTGCAACCGCAACCAAACGATGGTGAAAATCAAGAGGCCTGGAGATATTAATAGCAAAAACAGATTCAAATACATCCGCACTAAACCCTTCATCACGGTAATAATTACGTAATCGTTCCATTAGAAACGCGTATACATCATTAATACAATTTAACGACTGACTTTTATTAGAAAAAGAAGACGCTGCTGTTGAAAGCAAATCTTTTAAATCAATATCGATTTCGCATTCAATAATAATACGCAAAAGCCCTATTGCTGAACGCCGTAACGCAAAAGGGTCTTTATCTCCAGTGGGAGCCTTTCCAATTGAAAATATACCAATCAAGCTATCAATCTTTTCACTTATTGCTAAACATTGGCCAGACAAAGTTTTTGGTAGTTTGTCTCCAGCAAAACGAGGCTGATAAAGTTCTTCTAATGCGATTGCTATATCATTATTTTCACCTTCTGCTTTTGCATAATAGCGACCCATTGTTCCTTGTAGTTTAGGAAATTCAGAAACCATTTTTGTAAGTAGATCACAGAGACAGAGTGCAGCTGCGGTTTTAGCCGAGTCAATATCTAAATTCATTTTCTCTCCTATTAATGAGAGAGTTTTAACTAGGCGTTCAGATTTATCATAGAGTGTCCCCAAGTCTTTTTGATAGACCACCTCTTTTAGTGATTGGCGATGACTTTTTAAGCCATATTTTAAATCCCATTCCCAGAAAAAAACCGCATCACTTAGTCTTGGGTGTATCACTCTTTCATTACCCTTTTTAATCAATTCAAGATTATTACTTTCAATATTTGACACGCAAATAAATAAAGGCATCAATTCTTTTTTATCATTAATAACTGGAAAGTATTTTTGATTATCTTGCATCGTCGCAATGAGTACTTCTTTTGGTAATTTAAGAAATTCTGGATCAAAGTTTCCAATAAAACTGATGGGCCATTCGACTAAGGATGCAACTTCATCAAGTAATCCAGGATCAATAATAGCATTTCCTTTGTTATTTTTTGCTACCGAGAAAATTTGCGATTGAATTAATGAAAGGCGTTCATTGTAATCAACAATAACATGTCCTTCCTTTCTTAATATATTGCTATACTCACTTGGCGATTTTATTTCTAAAGCATCTGGGTGGTGATAACGGTGCCCAAAACTAGTAGCTACAGATTTTATTCCAAGAATTTCACAATTAAGCGCCTTATTGCCAAATAAAATAAGCATCCATTTTATAGGTCTAACAAACTCAATATTATAATTTCCCCAACGCATGCGCTTTGCAATTGGCAGACGTTTTAAACTCTTTTCAACTAGGTCAGGAATAATTTCATTAGTTTTTTTACCTTTTAAGATAGTATTAAATACTAACCAAGCTCCTTTTCCAGATTCTAGTTTTTCTAATTCTTTGACCTCAACACCACAGGATTTAGCAAATCCTACTGTCGCTTGTGTTGGGTTTTCATTATTATCGAATGCTACAGATAAAGATGGACCTCGACGTTGATGCTCTTTATCTTTTTGAGTTATATCTAGATCGGTAATTAATAATGATAGTCTTCGAGGAGTTGCATACCAATTGATGTCGTTAAAACCCAATTCTACTTCATTTAAAGCCAGACACATTTGCTCACTGAAAGCAGTTGCAAGACTTTTTAGTGATTTTGGCGGTAATTCTTCTGTACCAATTTCAATCAATAAATCTCGTGTTTTAAGCATTTCTATATTATTTAATTTTTTACTAATGGAAAGCCTAGTTTTTCACGACTTTCAAAATAGGACTGAGCAACTTCGCGCGAAAGCGATCTAATGCGTAGAATATAACGTTGACGTTCTGTTACTGAAATAGCGCCACGTGCGTCAAGTAAATTAAATGAATGTGACGCTTTCATCGTCATTTCGTAAGCGGGTATTGATAACCCTTCTTCGATTAATTTTTGTGATTCTTTTTCACATGCATCAAACCAATTAAATAGTACATCTGTGTTTGCTAAATCGAAATTATAGCGAGACATTTCAACTTCATTTTGATGGTAGATATCGCCATAA
>CAJWQR010000012.1 GCA_913045195.1 uncultured Legionellales bacterium
GCAGATTTCATATTTACAGCTGCTATACCGGAGGATGCGCGTCAATTGATTCCACAACTTCGTTTTCACTATGCTGATAATTTACCTGTATATTCTACTTCACATATTTTTACGGGTATTATCGATAGCGCTAAGGATATTGATTTAAATGATGTAATTTTCATTGATATGCCATGGATACTTGATACTAAACAACAATTGTCAATTATCCAGACTGCGCTGAACAAGAATTGGTCGCAAGAAAAATCTAGGTACCGCCGCCTATATGCTTTTGGTATTGATGCCTATAATTTAATCCCAGATATAAATCGTCTCAATCATGAGGAAGATAGCTTCATGACTGGAAAAACAGGTGACTTAACAATAGTTCGGGATAATATTATCAAGCGTAATTTGCGTAAAGCTAAATTTATTGAAGGAAAACCAGTATTATTGAATTAAATGCTATCGCCATCTTTGTTATCAGCAGAGTGAATTAAAGGCATATTTCAGGCATAATGTAATTTAAATTTTTAATGAATTCATATATATGGATGCTACTCAGCGTGTAAAAAATAACTTCCTTGAGAGTATTCAGGTTAAAACTGAATCTCTGGATAAACTAGCCCCTATTATCGCAGATGCAGCAGATAGCATTGCAAACTCTCTACTAAATAATCATAAAATTTTGGCTTGTGGTAATGGAGGGTCTGCTGCTGATGCGCAACATTTTTCGGCAGAAATGCTTAATCGTTTTGAAATGGAGCGTCCTGGCTTACCGGCAATCGCACTTACTACAGATTCGTCAACATTAACCTCAATTGCAAACGACTATCAGTACGCTGAAATATATTCAAAGCAAATACGCGCACTAGGACAAGCAGATGACGTGCTACTTGCAATTAGCACTAGCGGGGAATCACATAATATTATTCATGCTATAGATGCTGCCCATGACAAGGATATGTCTGTAATTGCATTAACGGGAAGGGATGGCGGACAAATTAGGAACTTAATAAATGATAATGATTTTGAAATATGTGTGCCTACCAAATCAACTGCGAGGATTCAAGAGGTTCACATTATGATAATTCATTCCCTATGTGATTTAATTGATCTACAATTACTCGGACAGGATGGTTAATTATATGACTCTTTATAAAAAATCTCGATGGCTTATTTTATTCTTTATGATTCCGTATTTACTGGGATGTGCAATTACGGCTGGTGGTGGTGCTGTAGCAGCAGGTGCAGCAACTTTAGAAAGAAGAACGACTGGAACCGTAATAGAAGACCAAACAATCGAATTAAAAGCATACAGAAGTATACAAGCTAATGAAGAACTGTCTAAAAAAACACATATAAATATCACTAGTTATAATACTGTTGTATTAATAACAGGAGAATCTCCATTAGATGAAATGAGACAAGAAATTATATCGTTAGTTACTGCGGTTGAGAAAGTAACGCATGTATATAATGAAATAACTGTCGCTGCACCTAGCTCAATGGTTTCAAGAAGTGGCGATACTTACATAACAGCTAAAGTAAAAACCAAACTGTTCGCCGATAAAATACTAAATGGATTAACAATAAAAGTTGTTACTGAAAAAGGTGTAATTTATTTAATGGGGCTTGTTAGTCGTAAAGAAGCAGAAATAGCAACTAATATTGCTAGAGAAACTGGTGGAGTCCAAAAAGTCGTTAAGTTATTTCAATATATTGACTAAATGTTATTTATATAATTTATTTATAAAAAAATACTAAAAATCCTATTTAAAGGGCTTTAGCCAGAAAAACTAAATACTGCTCAAGCTGCATGATATTCTTTTTCTACTGCTGATAAGCTAGTGTTGAATGCTTGTCTTTCAAATAATCGATCAGCGTATTGCTGTAGTGGTTTACCTGATATTGGTAGTTTTATACCATACTGAGTTAAACGCCACATCAATGGGGCTAAACAACAATCAACAAGTGTATAAACTTCGGACATAAAATAAGGTGTCTGAGCAAAAGCTGGGGCTATTGCAGTTAGATTATCCCGAAGAATTTTTTTTGCATTTGCCGCTGCAATTTCATTATCCCCATCAAGTTCATCAAGAACCGAGTATAAATCGGTCATTACTCTATAGCGTAACTGGCGTATAGCTGCCCGACTGACAGGGTCAACCGGCATTAGTGGTGGGTGAGGGAAACGTTCATCAAGATATTCCATTATTATTTGTGCGTCAAACAGAACTAAATCCCGATCAATTAATGTTAAGACTGAATTATACGGATTAAGATCATTTAGAATTTCCGGTCTATCATTATCTTCAATGTAGTTTATTTCAACATTGACATCCTTCTCTGCAAGGACAATACGAACAGCATGCCCAATAGGACTAACCTTGTCTGAGTATAAAACCATTAACGAACGACGATTGGCCATATTTGCCATATTCTTCTCCAGAAAAATTTAAAAAAATAGGTGATTATATTGTGGAGTACAAAAACGCTTAATCAGTATACTCTAATGGATGTCCTGCCAGTAATCTTTCTTTAACATATAAGCAACTACAAGAAAAATAAACAGATAAAACATAACCCAAACTCCAATTTTTGTTCGTTTTAACTTGATTGGCTCTCCAATATAGACAAGATAATTAACCAGATCATGCACCGTTCTATCATACTCTTTTTCGGTTTGTTTCCCCGTCGTTACCAATTCTAACGAATTCTTATAATTTGGGTTATAGTACACTGACCCTGTTTCTTCTAAGTGGACCAAACGCTGCATGCCTTGTAACTCCCATAAAACATGAGGCATCGCAACATCCTTATACACAAGATTGTTAATGCCAAAAGGCCGAGAATCATCTACGTAAAATGTTTGGAAATAAGTATATAGCCAATCAGGACCACGCGAACGGGCAATAACCGACAGATCTGGGGGGGCTACACCAAAATAGTTAATAGAATCTTCATGCCTCATCGAAATGTTCATCACATCCCCGACTTTATCTGCTCCAAACATTAAGTTCTCTTTTAAAATATCATCACTTATCTTTAAATCTTCTCCCATACGGTTATATCGCATATACGCAGCCGAATGACAGCTCAAACAATAATTAACAAATATTTTTGCTCCGCGTTGTAGTGATTGCTGGTCAGAAAGATCAACATCCATATGCATTAATTTCGATTCGCTTGTCGCCGAAACATCCATAAAAAATATCAAAAACAAAATTGATATTACACTATTTAATAATTTATATACTTTCACTAAGTGGTTACTCGATCTGGTACAGTTTTATCTTTATCTGATGCGGTATAAAAAGGCATTAAGAAAAAAAATGAAAAATAAACAACAGAAAAGAAACGCGCCATCCATGTATAAAAAGGTGTTACAACTTGCAGTCCAAGCCACCCAAGGAATAAAAAACTAATTACAAATAACGATAAAGCAATACGATAATTTCTACCGCGATAGCGAAATGATTTAACGGCACTTCGATCTAACCATGGTAAAAGTAGGAATAAATTTACTGCTAACCCCATAGCAATTACGCCACCAAGCTGGCTTGGGACTGCCCTTAATATTGCATAGAACGGGGTAAAGTACCAAACTGGCGCAATGTGTTCTGGTGTTTGTAAGGAATTTGCTTGTATAAAATTAGCGCTCTCTAAAAACAGGCCTTGTGTTCCAGGAACTTTCATTTCTGGCATAAAGAAAACAACAGCAAAAAAGAAGATTAAGAAAACGGCAGCGCCAACTATATCTTTAACTGTGTAATAAGGATGAAATGGAATACCGTCTAGTGGAATTCCTTCTGCATTTTTGTTCTGTTTAATTTCAACACCATCAGGATTATTTGAACCAACTTCGTGTAGCGCAAGAATATGAAATCCGACCAGGCCTAAAATTAATAATGGAAATGCAATCACATGAAGTGAGAAAAAACGATTAAGGGTCACATCCGAAACGACAAAATCACCACGAATCCATAAAGAAAGATCATCTCCAATTATTGGTAAAGCCCCAAACAATGAAATAATTACCTGTGCACCCCAATATGACATTTGTCCCCATGGTAATAAATAACCAAAAAACGCTTCTCCCATAAGTACTAGATAAATTGCCATACCTGATAACCATAATAATTCACGAGGCTTTTTATACGATCCATAGAGTAAAGCACGGAACATATGCAAATAAATTACGATAAAAAATGCGGAAGCCCCTGTTGAGTGCATATACCGAATCAACCAACCCCAATTAACATCACGCATGATATATTCAACTGAAGCAAAGGCCTCTTCAGCAGAAGGTTTATAATTCATTGTTAGCCAAATACCGGTTAATATTTGAATTACGAGAACTAGTAATGCTAAAGAGCCAAAAAAATACCAGAAATTAAAATTCTTAGGGCAATAATATTGGGCAAGATGCTCATTCCATATTTTCATTAGTGGAAAACGAGAGTCCACCCAATCTCTTAAATTGTACAATCCATTAACTAAAGTTTTTATTGGTTTAGCCATCAAACAGCCTCGCTGTCATCGCCAATCAGCAAACGAGTCGATGAAATAAATTTATAAGGCGGTATTACTAAATTACTCGGGGCAGGAACACCTTTAAATACACGCCCGGCTAAGTCAAATCGCGAACCATGACAAGGGCAAAAAAATCCGCCTTTCCAGTCTGCGTCAATACTATCGCCTTCTTCTTTCATAACAAAATTAGGAGAACATCCAAGATGTGTGCAAATCCCAATTACCACTAAAAATTCGTCTTCACGAGCACGAAACTCATTTTTAGCATAATCTGGTTGTGCGCTATTGTCTGATGTCGGATCACTAACCTTATCATTTAAAGAAGAAATATCTTTCAGCATTTCTCCGGTTCGTCTGAGTATCCAGACTGGTTTCCCCTGCCATTTTTCGATCATGCGATCACCCGGCTCTAATTTACTTATATCAACTTCTACAGGAGCGCCAATAGCCTTGGTTTTAGCGCTAGGGTTCATATTTGACACAAAGGGAACTGCTGCTGCAACTGCGCCAACTCCGCCCACCACTGTGGCGGCGGTAGTCAAAAATCGCCGCCTACTTTGATCAATATTTTTATTTACCATTCCTTTCCTCGTGTAAAAACTACTACTAATATTAATTAAGTCACCAGTCTAACATGATAGACTTACCTAATTTTTAGATGTTAATAAAAAATCTAATTTTTTACACTCTTTTAGTACGATGTCATTTAAATTAAAAGAAATTACAATTTTTACTCTGCGATTTTCTGCATACGGGCTTGCCGTCGCCTTTTTATTTTTATTAATAACGCATGATAATTTACTGCAAAATATTTCATTTCCCTCTACTTTTAAACCAAACCACTACTCATTCAACAATGCTGTAGAATCTGCTGCGCCAGCTGTTGTAAATGTTTATGCTAGCAGATTATATCAAGAAAAAGAGTATTCCGTATTCCAAAACCCCTTATTACAGAGATTTTTTGGTAATCCTTCTGAATCAACAAAAACACGGCCTAACAGCTCAATTGGTTCTGGTGTAATTATGAATAAAGCTGGTTATATTCTTACTAATGCTCATGTAGTACAAGATGCTCAAAATATAGGGATTACACTAAATTCTGGTAATCAACTACAGGCTAAACTAATTGGGTTAGATACAGATACCGACTTAGCTGTTATAAAAATAAATTTACAAAACCCGCCAACAATCGCAATAGGAGACTCATCTAAATTAAAAATTGGGGATATCGTGCTTGCGATAGGTAACCCATACGATTTTGGCCAAACAATCACTCAAGGCATTGTTAGCGCAACAGGTAGAAAACGACGCGGAATTTCATTTTTTGATGACTTTATTCAGACGGATGCAGATATTAATCAAGGTCATTCGGGTGGGGCACTGATTAATATATTCGGAGAATTAATCGGAATTAATACAGCAATTGTATCAAGATCAGGTGGTTCTGAAGGTATCGGTTTAGCTACCCCAATAAATCAAGCCCTCAATGTGATGGATGAGATAATCAAAAATGGAGAGGTTGTAAGAGGTTGGTTGGGTATTGAGGCTCAAGTATTAAGTATTGAAAAAATCGAAGGAAATATAAAGGTAGATGGGGTTCTTATCACGGCCACTATTCGTAATGGTCCTGCAGAAAACGCTGGTATTATGCCTGGTGACATAGTGCTTAGTATTAATGGGGAAAATACAAATTCTCCAGAACAAATTATTGAAATGATCACTAAACTTAAACCCGGGATGAGCGTTAAAATTAAAATTTTACGAGGCTGGGAAGAACGTGAATTAACTGCTGTGATACTACAAAGACCGGCAATAAGATTCCCACTATAAGTACTAGAAGTTTTTTATTTTCTCCAGAAAACTACTATGAATCACAACGAAACTCAGCTGAACGTGCATGCGCAGTCAAACCCTCGCCGCGTGCTAAAACAGATGTCACCTTAGCTATATTCAAAACAGAGCTTCTATCACACTTAATAAGTGACGTTTTTTTCTGAAAATCATAAACCCCCAACGGTGACGAAAATCTCGCTGTGTGTGCTGTTGGTAAAACATGATTAGGTCCCGCACAATAGTCACCAAGTGATTCTGCTGAATAGCTCCCTATAAAAATGGCCCCAGCATGTTTTATGTCATCCAGCAATATTTCTGGATCAATAACTGCAAGCTCTAAGTGCTCTGGAGCGATAACGTTTACAATCTCAATTGCTTGTTTAAAATTTTCAGTTTTTATCATTACCCCATTATTCTCTAATGATGCCTTGATAATTTTAGCTCTTTCCATTTCAGGTAAGAAATTTGTAATACTATTTTCAACACACTTAATAAAATTTCTGTCAGGGGATATTAATATTGAGCTTGCTTGCTCATCATGTTCGGCCTGAGCAAGTAAATCCATTGCAACCCAGTCTGGATTTGCGCTCTCATCAGCAATAATAACAACTTCTGATGGCCCAGCGATCATATCAATACCTACAAAACCAAAGACCTCTCTCTTCGCAGCTGCAACATAAATATTTCCAGGTCCAACAATTTTATCAACTTTTGGAACAAGATTTGTACCAAAAGCTAAGGCGGCGATGGCCTGCGCCCCGCCAATACTAAAGATTCTGTCTACTCCAGCGATTTCTGCTGCGGCTAGTACCAAATCATTTCTTTCTCCATGTGGGGTTGGAACAACCATAATGATTTCTCTAACTCCTGCAACTTTCGCAGGAATAACATTCATTAAAACTGAGGAAGGATATGCTGCCTTCCCGCCAGGGACATAAACACCAATACGGTCTATCGGTGTAACTCGTTGCCCTAACACATTGCCATCCTCATCTTTATACATCCAAGTTTCTTGTTTTTGTTTTTCATGAAATGTACGAATCCGTTTTGTTGCGTTCTCAAAACTATCTCGCATTAAATCAGATATTCTATCTGATGCTGCTTCAATTTCATCTTTTTTAATCTCCAATGTTTCAAGTGTTGCTGAAAGATGATCATAGTGATTTGTATATTCAAGTAAGGCATCATCACCTCGTTTACGAACATCAGAAATAATTTTAGAAACAGTTTCTAATACATTCTTGTTGGGCTCTAACGTAGATAAAATTAGAGATTGAAATGATTTTTCAAAATCAGCTGAGGACGCGTCCAAATATTTCATTATTCTCAATTTTCAATTACCTTAGATAGTCTTTGCATGAAAGATTTTATAATCGAATTTTTCATCTTCATTGCGGCTTTATTTACAATCAACCTAGAGCTGATATTCGCAATGAGCTCTAATGGAACTAGGCCATTTGCTTTTAAAG
Source organism: uncultured Legionellales bacterium (assembly GCA_913045195.1). Lineage (GTDB taxonomy): Bacteria > Pseudomonadota > Gammaproteobacteria > Eutrophobiales > Eutrophobiaceae > UBA11869. The sequence goes on from CAJWQR010000012.1 coordinate 7,818, forward strand.
TTTCGCCAGTATCTACAAGGTCAACAATCTGATCTGCTAAACCTAATATTGGTGCTAATTCCATAGAACCATACAATTTAATTATTTCAACTTGCTGGCCAAGATCAGCAAAATAATTCTGAGTTATGTTTGCATATTTTGTTGCAATACATGGTCGCGTATAAGTTTTATTTGCTTTTTTTAATCCTGCTAACATCATCTGGCACTTAGCGATACCAAGATCAAATGGTTCATAAAAACCATTGCCTTGGTATTCAAGTAGCACATCCTTGCCAGCAATGCCAAGTTCTGCAGCACCTCGTTCTACGTAGGTTGGTACATCTGTTGCCCGAATAACTAGTATTTGAATATTAGTCTGATTGGTCTCTAGTATCAGTTTACGAGATTTCTTTGGATCATCTTTTGGAATAATATCCAGCTTAGCAAGCAATGGAATTGCTTCATCGTAAATTCTGCCTTTTGAAACCGCAATTGTAATCATGTCTGACATTATGGTTTTAGCTAAATTATTGATCCTACATACATATTAAATAAAAACCGCACAGAATACATTAGAAACGAAAAGTCTTAAAAAGTTTCTTTTCTAATACATTTTCAAATATTTTTTAATCGGGAACCCGCCTAATGCTCGCTCCCAACTGCGACAATTTTTCTTCTATTGTTTCATAACCGCGGTCAATATGATAAATACGGTCGACAACAGTTTCGCCCTCTGCTACTAATCCCGCTAAAACTAAACTAGCCGATGCTCTCAAATCGGTTGCCATAACGGGTGCGCAAGTTAATTGCTCAACACCATCAGTTATTGTTGTATTGCCTTGTAATTTGAGATCAGCGCCCATTCTTTGTAGTTCGTGAACATGCATAAATCTATTTTCAAAAACCGCCTCCGTAATTGTTCCAGAGCCTTCCGCAATACTATTCATTGCGGTAAATTGAGCTTGCATATCAGTGGGAAAGCCAGGGAATGGTGAAGTATGCACATCAACCGCCTTCGGTTTTTTTCCTTTCATATCTATTGAAATTGAATTTTCCTCAATTTCAATTTTAGCGCCTGCCTCTTTTAATTTAGTTATAACAGATTCTAATAAAATCGACTGAGTATTTTTTAAACGCATCATACCACCAGTCATTGCAGCAGCAACGAGATATGTGCCCGTTTCTATTCGATCAGGCAAAATCTCATGCTCTGTCCCATGAAGTAATTCAACCCCCTCAATTTCTATGCGGTCAGTTCCTGCGCCACTAATCTTTGCCCCCATTTTATTTAGACAATTTGCTAAGTCTTGTACCTCGGGCTCCCTTGCTGCATTTTCAATGACTGTTAAGCCATCAGCAAGAGTGGCCGCCATCATTAAATTTTCTGTGCCTGTAACAGTAACTAAATCAAGTGTAAGATGCGCTCCTTTCAGTCGTCCTTTTGTTTCTGCACGAATATACCCGCTATCAGTCGTGATATCTGCCCCCATAGCGATTAAACCTTGTATATGAATATTCACTGGACGTGATCCAATTGCGCAGCCGCCTGGAAGTGATACATCAGCTTTCCCATAACGAGCAAGTAGTGGTCCCAAAACAAGAATCGATGCACGCATCGTTTTGACTAGTTCATAAGGGGCAAAAAAATTATTAATCTGGGCATTATCAATTTCTATATGCATACGTTCATTAACTGTAATCCTTGAACCCATAAGCCCAAGTAATTCTATTGTTGTTGTAATATCATGCAAATGAGGAACGTTACTGATTGTAACGGGCTGATCTGTAAGTAAAGTGGCTGAAAGTATAGGTAGGGCTGAGTTTTTTGCGCCAGATATCGAGACTTCACCTTCTAAAGAAGCCCCCCCGTGGATAATTAATTTATCCATAATTAATTTTTACCTTATTAAATAATTCAGAATGCTTGAGCTTACTTGTTTTTTTTATATTCTTGAGGAGTATATGTTTTAAACGATAACGCGTGTATTTCATTGCCAATTTTGTCACCTAATGCCTTATACACCATTCTATGTTGCTGTAGCATATTCTTCCCAGAAAATAATTCACAAACAATATTGGCATTAAAGTGTGTTCCATCATCGCCTTCAACTGTAACATCGGCACCCGGTAATCCTGACTCTATAAGTTGCTTAATGATCTGTGGATTCATAAGAATACTATTCTCTAGCTTTTTAAGACGAAAAATTATAATACGATTATACTGGGCTAAGAATGATCTTAAATTAATAAAGTAAATAACCTGATCAAAAATTACTAAATTGATCTACAAAATATTTTAACTAATTTGAGATACTGCCCCCTAGTATTTCATTTTTTTCTGAGAGTTCATTAAGAAGCGAATCAAAACCTTTTTTCTTAATTTGTGTTGCAAAAGAATTTCTATAAGTTGTCACTAAGCTTACGCCATCAACTGCCACATCAACAACTTTCCACTCCTCATTCTTTTGATGCATGCGATATAAAATAGGTAATTGCGTGTTGCTTGAACTTGTTAACTCCGTTTTTACAACGGCAAGAGTAGATGTGGAATTTTGTTCAACGGGATAGTATTTTATACTCTGTCCAGAGTACTCCAATAATGCTCGGGCATATGTACGCACAAGCAATGCTTTAAACTGTGCAATAAATTTGGAGCGTTGTTTCTCGTTTGCAGTCCTCCAATGTTTTCCTAGCACCCATTTGGACATACTAATAAAATCAAAACGTGGAATTACCAATTCATTCACCATATCATATATTTTTTCAGGATGAGTTTCCAAAACAGAACGATTACTTTCAATATGACTTATAACGCCTTCAGCTGTTTCCTTTACTACTTCGTCTGGAGTTGCCGTCCATGCAGTACCAACCGAAAAATATAATATAAAAAATAAGCACCCTAATTTATTAAAACTCATTAAATCTTACCTCTGGAATTATTATTTTTTTACCTGAGTTGCAGAACAAACACTTCGTTAATAAAAAATTATCAATTTTTAAACTTTAAAAGAGATTGGTTATCGGTATTCTTACCTCTAATATCAGGGAAATATTGTAATAGGAATAGATTAAGAGAGATAGTACTTATGAGATATTTATTCCACTTATTTAGCATTAAATAATAATCGCAAGATACTGTTTTATTGTAGTTTTATCAAAAAGGTCTAAATAGTAAAATTAGTTTTGGCAGCAATGTTAACGCAGCAAATAAGGCGATAAACATCGCTAGAGCTGTTAATACTCCAAAATAAATTGTGGGAATAAAATTCGATAACACTAAAATTGAGAAGCCTATAATTATCGTACTAGCCGTATAAAAGACTGCTTTCCCTATATTGGCATGGCAATAATGCATTGTAGATACATAATTTTTTGTTTTTGGGAATTCTTCGCGAAAACGATAGATATAATGAATACTATTATCGACGGCTATACCAATTGTTATTGCGGCTATGGTAATTGTCATCATATCCAGAGGTATTCTAAGTAGGCCCATTAGACCTAATATAATTGCTGCCGCTAGTAAATTTGGGATGATCCCAATTATTGCTAGCTGTGCCGAGCGAAATAAAATGATTAACATTAATCCAATCCCAGCCATAACAACACCTAAAGTTAAAATCTGCGATTTATATAAACTTTGTAACATATTATTATAAAGAACAAGAATTCCCGTTATTTTTATTTTATCTTCATCTATATTAATTCTTTCAATCAAATCGATTTTTATTTTTTCTAATAGCTCTTGACGTCGAAGATTTTTTAATGAATCAAGTATCCGAATATTTATACGGGCTTCGTTATTTGCTTCAGAGATGTATGGGTTAATCATACTTTTTCTAAGTTCCTCGGGCATGCGTTTACTGACAATCGCCAATTCAAAAGCATCGAACTCTCCTTCATTTATTTGTTCCCCGACACGAATAATTGATGCAAGAGAAAGAACTTTTCCTACTTCTGGTAATGCTTCTAAATAATCATGGGCCTGTTTTACTATATCGATTCGATCTGGTGTAAACCATGCTTCTTCTTGATCTTCTTCAAATGCACTAAACAATGCATCGAAATCTTCAAAATCTTCACCCGTCTCTTTATTTTCAACATTTTCGGAATTTTCCAAATTTAACAATATATCAACGGGTGTTGTCCCCCCTAGCTTTTCATCAATTAAACGTAACCCCTGAAAAATTTCAGTATCTTCGCTAAAATAATTTATAAAACTATTTTCTACTTGAAGACGACTAATGCCATAAGCACTAATTAATGTAAGAATTACAGTAAGCACTAATATCCTGTTACCATATTGTTCGGTAATATTCGCAAGCTTTGATGTAAATTGAAACTCATTCCCCGAAGTTGTCTTTTCAATGATCTTTGGCAATAAAATTAGTAAAGAGGGAAATAAAATAAATGACGTCAAGAATGTTACGCTTAGCCCAATTGTCATCATCCATCCGAAATCAATAACTGGCTTGATACCGCTTACCACTAAAGAAGTAAACGCCATAATAGTTGTCAAGGCCGTGTATAAACAAGGCCAGACCATCTTGCTCATTGTGCTTAACACCAATTCATGTTGCGTATAATCGGGGAAATCATTCCTTAATTGCCTATAACGAACGATTAGATGGACATTCATCGACATAGTTATAATCAACATAAGTGAAATAAAATTTGACGATATAACCGTTACATTCCATCCAACTAAACCAAGTAGCCCAACCATTAATAACCCAGCATAAAAACAACTTACCAAAGGAAGTAGCACCCATCTTAATTTTCGAAAAATAATTGTTAGCATAATTATTAGGAAAAGAAACACTCCGATACCAAATATAATTAAATCATTTTTTATAAAAGTTATCATATCGTCTGCTATCATTGGTACACCACCGAGATGTAGTGAGCCATATCTGCTATACTCAGAAAGTATTTCTCTTATTCTTATTATGGTTTCATGATTTATTTTGTCATTTTCATTCTTCTTTTTTGCATACGCAGTAAGTATTTTCTCAAACTCTATTCTTTCGCTATCATCTAATTCATCATTCTTATCTTTAATTAACAATTGATTTCTTTTACGTTGTATTTCACGGAATTCTGTTTGATCTTCCAAATTAACTAATAGTGCAGTCGTAGCGCCATCTCTGCTTATGATTAGTTCTTTATATATGGGGCTGGTAAGTATTTCTTGCTTAGCTTTATCGAGATCAATGTCTCCTCCTTCTATTGTACGAACATTATCTGCAATATCAGATAATGAACCATCAAATTGCATAACAAGAGGTATATCAACTAAGCTTACTACCGAATGGACTAGTTCTAATTTGTTTATTTCGTCCCTAAGCTGTGTAATTTTTTCAAGAACAGTTTGGGTAAAAAGATTTTCTTTAGATGTGAATGTTACAAACAAAAATTCCTTAGTTGCATAACGCTCAATTGTTTCGCGAAATAACTTAAGATCTTGATCTCCTTCTAATAATAAGGAATCTGCAGATGCGTCAAGCTTAAAACTTTTTGTTTGAAATGCGAAAAAACATAAAACAACAGACATTATGAGACAAACTAAAACTGGCTTCTTAAGTACAGTTGCTAAATATATTTTTTTAATTATATTAACCATCGTAGTTTACCGTAATTTTAACTTGGTTTTTTAAATTAAAACGATTTATTCATAATATAATACGTTCTTCAATAATTTCTTGTATTGTTTTTACATACAAGCCATGTTCAATCTTCAAGATCTTTTTTGCTAATGACTCTGGAGTGTCTTCTTCATTCAATGTAACTGTTTCCTGTGCCAAAATTTTACCATCATCATAATCACCACAAACTAAGTGAATTGTTGCTCCGCTCTCTTTATCTCCAGCATCTACCACTGCTCTGTGTATATTCATACCATAAAAACCTTTGCCGCCATACTTTGGTAGTAAGGATGGATGTATATTGAGAATCTTGCCTTCAAATTCAGAAAGTACTTTGGGCCCTATTTTTTTCATAAAACCCGCCAAAATAATAAGATCAACGTTATGTTTAAGTAAGGTGTTACGCATAACAGCGTCTAATTGCTCAGGGTTTGTATGTGTTTGTGAGCTAATATAAACCGTATTAATTCTTTTTTCTTTTGCTATAGACAGTGCTTTCGCGTCGGCATTATTGCTTAAAACAATTTCAACACTAGCAGATATGCGGTCTTGTTCACACGCATCAATTATGGCAGACATATTGCTGCCCCTTCCAGAAACTAAAATAGCAAGTTTTTTCATATACTTTTAAATTTGAACCCTAGTTTCTTTAATTTTTTTTCTACTTCATCACCAAATATATTAGAACCACTGTATTTACACATATCAATAACTCTATTCGTGTACTCATGTCTTATTTTATAATTCTTTCTTAGACTATCATAAAATGACGGACGCTCCTCGCTTGTCAAATTACTATAATTTTGTAATAAAATATTGTCTTCTAAAATATCCCAATGTTGCGATATTATAGATTCGATTAAATAATCTGGGTTATTTTTTTCTGGCACGAGAGTCATACTTTTACAGTTCACTAATTCAGGATATTCAAAATTAGTTTTAAGAATATCATTTAATGAATAAAAAAGAATTTCTGTCGCTTTAATTTTGGCTTCATGGCTATATCCTGCAATATGCGGAGTGCCAATAAAAGCTTTGTGTAGTAAATCGGTATTTATTACTGGCTCATTGCACCAGACATCTAGAATTAAAGTCGACTCTGGATTTCTTTTTTTAAAAGATAATAATGCCTGTTCATCAATAACTTCGCCGCGAGATGTATTAATAAAAATAACATTGGGCTTTAATCTTTCTAAAAATTTTTCATCAACTAAATTGTATGTAGGATAAGCCCCTTCTTTTGTTAATGGTACATGCAATGTAATAACATCAGACTGGAGTACTTGCTCAAGTTCAAGAAGAGATTTATCTTTTGTCTTGTCATATAAAGGAGGGTCATTTAGTGCGCATTGAGCACCAAATATATCCATAAAATCTTTAACTTTAGAGCCTACATACCCATGCCCTATAATTCCAACTTTAATATCTGGAAAAGAAGAATGGGGGGTTGCATTTCTTCTGGTCTCAATCAAACTATTTAATACATATTCAGCAACAGATCGTGCATTACTGCCGGGAGCATATGAGAAAAATATATTTGATTCTCTAAGATAGTCAGTATCAATGTGATCAATACCACTAGTTGCAGAACCTACAAATTTTATCTTACTATTCTTTAGTAATGATTCATTAACTCTCGTAACAGACCTAACTAAAAGAATATCAGCATTCTTAACTCTACCAGAGTCAATACTACGTCCATCAACTAAATTGACATAGCCAAATTTTGAAAATATCTTATCGGCAAAAGGAATCTGATCGTCTGCTACTATGGATAACGACCCCGTCACTATATTCTTATTGTTTTTGGAGACTGCATCAAGGTTGATTCTCTAGATCAACACCCTCTTTTTTCACAGGCATTAAGTCTTCTTTTTTTATTCCTAACATGAGTGTCACTGGGCTAGCAATGTAAATCGATGAATATGTCCCGATTAAAATACCAAAAATTAATGCCATTGAAAAACCATGTATAATTTCTCCGCCTAGAAAAAATAACGCCATCAAAACTAATAGTGTTGTGAAGGAAGTCATTAAGGTTCTACTCAATGTCTGATTTAAAGAAATATTAAAAACTTCAACAGGTGTTTTATCGCGGATCTTACGAAAATTTTCACGGACACGATCAAAAACAACAATCGTATCGTTTAATGAGTATCCTATAACGGCAAGTAAAGCTGCTAATATAGTTAAATCAAAATTGAAACGTGTGATAGAAAAAAATCCTAGTGTTATTATGACGTCATGAATTAGTGCCGAAACAGCTCCAACGGAGAAACGCATTTGAAAACGAAATGCTATATAAACCATTATACATAACAGAGCATAAAGCATTGCTAATCCACCATCTTCCCTTAATTCTTCCCCTACCTGTGGACCAACAAACTCAACTCTGCGCATTTCTGCACTAAAATTATTCGATGATAATAAATCAAGAAGCTTACTACTGACATCAGCACTATTAAAGCCTTGTTGTGCTGGTATACGAATTAATATTTCTTTAGCTGAACCAAAGTATTGTATCGTAACATCGTTAAACTCTGAATCACTAAATGATTGACGAAGTTTATCTAAATTTACTGCTTCTGGATAACCAACTTCGACTAGCGTTCCGCCAGTAAAATCAACTCCTAAATTCAATCCTTGATACGATAACGTAGAAATAGAAAAAATAATCAGTAATGCAGAAACAATAGACGTTACCTTACGCATTCCCATAAAATTAAATTGTATCTTTTTCATACCCATAATCATTATTCCTAATTCCTACTTAACTTAATAACTAAATAGTTAATTTTTTCAAATTTTTTCCGCCATAAATAAAATTTACTAATCCGCGTGTCACTATAATAGCAGTAAACATGGAAGATATAATTCCAAGTGATAATGTAACAGCAAAACCCTGAATTGGTCCTGTCCCGAAACTAAATAACATTAACGCTGCGATCAAAGTCGTGATATTTGCATCAGCAATTGTTGAAAAAGCTTTTGCATAACCGGAATGAATGCTTGCTTGTGGAGAATTACCGTTACGTATCTCTTCACGAATACGTTCAAAAATTAGAACATTGGCATCAACAGCCATGCCAACTGTTAGAACTATGCCTGCAATACCTGGTAGTGTTAATGTCGCTTGTAATAAAGAAAGCATCGCAACGATTAAGACTAAATTTAGACCCAGTGCGATATCTGCAAACAAACCAAATATTTTATAATAAATAGCCATAAAAATTAAAACCAGAACGAAACCAATAGCAACAGAATCAAATCCCTTATCAATATTATCTTGTCCAAGGCTCGGGCCAACGGTACGTTCTTCAATTATATAAATAGGCGCCGCTAATGCTCCCGCACGAAGTAATAATGCAAGATTTTTTGCCTCTTCTGATGAATCGAGGCCTGTGATATGGAATCGTTTGCCGAGTTGCTCCTGAATCACAGCAGCATTAATCACCTCTTCTATGGTTTCTTTTTCTTTTACAAACTCTCCATTCATCTCTATTGTTTCCATTTTATATTCCATGAAAACAACTGCTAAACGTTTGCCAACGTTATCTCGTGTGCCGCGGCTCATTCTTTTAGCACCTCTACCATCTAAAGTAATTGTAACGTCAGGTCCTCCAGTTAATGTATCAATTCCTGAAGCGGCATTAATAATAGAATCACCTGTTAACATAACTTGTTTTTTTAATAAAATTGGTTGTCCATTTCTCTCATAATAAAGTTTCGACCCTGCTGGTATACGACCATTAACAGCCTCTTGAGGCTCATGCTCTTCATCAACCAATCTGAATTCAAGTGTTGCGGTTGCACCGAGAATTGTTTTGGCGCGCGCCGTATCTTGGACGCCTGGTAACTGCACAACAACTCTTTTTAGTCCTTGCCTTTGAATTACAGGTTCTGCTACTCCTAATTCATTAACACGCTTTCTAAGTGTAGTAATATTTTGTTGTAATGCTAATCGTCGAGTTTCGAGTAATACTTCATCTTTAATCGTAATAATTAATGCGAATTTAGTTTCATTAGCATCTGGCGCTATAGCATTAAGATCGAGTAAATTCTTCTCTATTAAAGATTGGCCATTATTACGTTCATTATCATCTTTAAAACGAATTAACAAACCGTTTGGTTTGTTACGTGTAATTGTTTTATAACGAACTTTGTTTTCACGCAGAAAACTTCGTAATTCAGAAATATAGCGCTCTTCTGCTTTATCTACAGCAGCATCCATGTCTACCTCCATTAAGAAATGGACGCCTCCTCGAAGATCAAGGCCTAAAGACATTGGCTCTGCACCAAATTTACTTAGCCAGTCCGGTGTTGCGGGAGCGAGATTAAGTGCAACAACATAATTTCTACCCAAAGATTCCTTTACAATTGGTTGCGCTTTTAATTGGGTCTCTTCATCATCAAACCTAATAGTAAGATTGCCGACACCAAGTACTATATTTTTATATGATAATCCAGCCTCATCTAGCGCTGCACTAATCTGATATTCAGTAAGTTCTGTAATTTCTACAGACCGAGCTGCGGATACTTGTAGTGAAGGGTCCTTCCCGTAAATATTGGGTAAGGCAAATAATAGACCTAGACCTATTAAAAAAAGTATTAAAATATATTCCCAAGAAGAATAACGATTCATATCATAACCTACGTAAAATATCTGTGATTAATTATACTAGAGTGTTTTTAAAGTACCTTTTGGATAAACTATAGATACAGCTTGTTTTTGTATTTTAACTTCCGTTTCTTTAGATACCTCAATAACAATAAAATTATCGCCAACCTCTTTAATTTTTCCTAGTAACCCGCCATTTGTTGCAATCTCATCGCCCTTTGCCAAAGAAGCAACTAGTTGCTTATGTTGTTTTGCCTGCTTTATTTGTGGGCGTATTAATATAAAATAAAAAATTACAAATAATATAATTAGTGGCACAAAACTCATAAAACCAGCTTGTTGTTGTGCGGGGGCAGCCCAGGCGTTATTGATGAAAAAATCTATCATATTAATATTAAACTCTATTTTTAAAAGCGCGGTATTATGCCATAACAATGGGAAATTCAGTATAGGTAAAGTCAAATTTAAGTTTGCAAAAGGATATTAAATAATAGAAATTATGAGAATCAGTGTTTCTCTCGTTTTAAGTAGAAATTCGCAACAAACTCTCCCAACCGTTCTTCTTCTATGGCTAATCGTAAACCCTTCATTAGGTATTGATAATAATAAAGGTTATGTTTGGTATTCAATCGTGCCCCCAATATTTCATTAGTTTTTGAAAGATGGTGCAAATAGGCGCGTGAATAATTTTCACAGGTATAGCAACCACAATTCTCATCAAGCGGCAGTTGATCGTATCTGTATGTAGCATTTTTAATACGAATATCTCCTAATTCAGTAAAAAGATGGCCATTTCTAGCATTTCTTGTAGGCATAACACAATCAAACATATCAATCCCTTTGCAAACTGCCTCAACAATATTCTCAGGTGTGCCCACCCCCATTAGATACCGCGGTTTTTTTTCTGGCATTTTTGAGGTGATATGGTCAAGAATCTCTAGCATTGTCTCAATAGGCTCTCCAACAGAAAGACCTCCAATTGCATAACCATCAAAACCAAGCTCGCAAAGACCATCCAAAGAAGCTTTACGTAATTCCGGATATACACCCCCTTGAATAATGCCAAATAAAGCACTGGTATTTTTAGCGTGCGCTTGTTTTGATCTTTTTGCCCAACGTAATGACAATTCCATTGATTCTAGTGCTTCCTTTTCAGAGCATGGATAAGGGGTGCATTCATCAAATATCATAACAATCTCTGCTCCTAATACATGCTGCATCTGAATCGCTTCTTCTGGACCTAAAAATATTTCTTTTCCATCGACTGGGGAACGAAAATGAACTCCTTCTTCTGTAATCTTTCTTGATTTCGCTAAACTAAAAACTTGATATCCGCCAGAATCTGTTAGTATAGGTTTATCCCAGTGCATAAATTTATGCAGCCCGCCAAACTTTCTAATCACATCTGCGCCTGGCCTTAACATAAGATGAAAAGTATTTGCTAGAATAATTTCTGTTTCAATATCGATTAACTCTTCTGGTGTCATTGCCTTTACAGTGCCATAGGTTCCTACCGGCATAAAAACAGGTGTTTCTATTGTGCCGTTAAGGAACTCAAGTCTGCCACGTCTAGCACTATCAGTTTCTTTTATTAAATCAAAATTCATTATTAAGATTTATTATTATTGTTCATTATTAACATTGCATCACCATAACTATAAAATTTATATTTTTCCTTAATAGCATGATGATAAGCCTTCATCGCATTCTCTTTGCCGGCAAAAGCACAAACTAACATTAATAATGTAGATTCAGATAAATGAAAGTTTGTAAGTAACATATCAATTACATTAAATTTATACCCCGGATATATAAAGATATTTGTTTCTCCTTCGTGGGCAGTCAATACCCCGTTTTTTACAGCTGACTCCAAACCCCTTACTACAGTAGTCCCAACTGCAAGTATTCTACCTCCTTGATTTTTAGTCTCCATAATCTTGTTTATTGTGTGTTGATTTATAGACATATATTCACTATGCATTTTATGTTTAGAAACATATCTTTCACGAACAGGTTGGAATGTTCCTGCGCCAATATGCAATGTTAATTTAACATTATTAATATCACGGTTACCTAATTCATCTAACATCTGTCTTGTGAAATGTAATCCTGCGGTTGGGGCGGCTACTGCGCCAGGCTTATTGGAGAAAACAGTTTGATAGCGCTCCACATCAATAGAATCATCAATTCTTTTTATATATGGTGGTAACGGTATATGGCCCGATACATTAAATAAATCTATAACCTCCCCTTCTCCTGTATAACGAAGCAAAAACATGCCATCTATTTTTCCTTCGACTTGAAATATTTTCTCATTATTAAGAAATAAAAATACGCCTGGTTTTGTAATTTTATTTGTACGAAGCTGAACCATCAGCTTTTCTCTATTTAAAATACGCTCAAGAATAAGTTCGACTTTTCCCCCAGATTCTTTTTCCAAAAATAATCTTGCAGGAATTACAAAAGTATCATTTAGAACAATAAGGTCCCCAGGTTTCAGGTATTCAGAAAGTTTATAGAATTTAGTATCTGATATCTTGCATTCCTCTTCCAATACCAGCATTCGGCTAGCTCCGCGCTTACTAACTGGATGTTGGGCAATAAGATCTTCAGGAAGATTATATGAAAATTCTTTTGTTAGCATGGCGCGCGATATTATCAGAAAATGGATATTAAATATTGCAATGAAGTTTGATCCTAGCGTGAGTTTCCCTATACTTGCGACCTATCACTTTACTCGGCCGGGGTGGCGGAATTGGTAGACGCGCCGGATTCAAAATCCGGTTTCTTCGGAAGTGCGAGTTCGATTCTCGCCCTCGGCACCAACTTTTTCACAATTAAATAAAATAATTAATTGCAAAATGCTCAATCTTTATGTTTCGTCTGACAAATGAGTTTCTAAAATTTTTCCTTTTAGATTATTAACTAATTCTTCTATCAATTTATGTTGATTTAAGAGTAAGTCTTTATCAGTTGAACGCAAAACAATATTAACACCTAGGTTGCCCTGCTTAAAAAAAGGATAACTACCGATACTTACAGCTTGGCATTCTTCTTGAATTTTACTCATACCATTTGCAAGTTTACTTTCGGTTAAATTGGTGCAAACACTGGAAGTTAAAATTGCTGGTCCTGATACTAGATGTTCAATTAATGAATCGAACATAGATCTCATGATCTCTGGTACACCCGCTAAAACAAATACATTGTTTATTTGAAAAGCTGGTGCCCCGCTAACATGATTATTTATGAGTATTGCGCCTTCTGGAATATCGGCCATCTTCAAACGTGCCTCAGATAAATTACTATGCTGATAATGCTTTTCCATACGATTAGCAGCATCTTTGTTTCTTACAACATTAACATTAAACGCCTTGGCAATTGATACGGTTGTTATATCGTCATGTGTTGGGCCTATACCACCAGTTGTAAAAACATAATCATATCTTTCTGAATATACTTTAACTTTATTTATTATGTCATTTTCAATATCGGGGATTATTGTAACTTCCGATAATATAATTCCTAATCCTTCAAGTCTTTTACCAATATATGAAATATTAAGGTCCTGTGTGCGTCCAGACAAAATCTCATTACCGATTACTATAACACCCGCATTTTTAGGATTTTTATTCATATAAAAGATTTTATTGCTTAATAATTTCTATTATCTTCCAAATTAATCTTGAATAGAAATTACAGTTACTTGAACAGTTGCTTGATATGATAATTGATTAAGCTGCTTGAACAGGAATATGATCTTTTATCCTAAGAATGTGATTCTCTTGATCTAAATACACAAGCTTGGGTTTGAATCGATCGATTTCATTTTCATTAATTCTGCCATACGCGCAAATGATAACTCGATCACCGGGATTTGCCTTATGTGAAGCAGCCCCATTAACAGAAATAATACGTGAATGATCTTCGGCCCGAATAGCATAAGTCCTAAAACGCTCACCATTAGTTATATTGTAAATTTCTATCTGTTCATACTCATGAATGCCTGCCTTATCTAGTAAGACACCATCGATTGCGCATGAGCCGTCATATTCAATTTCAGAATGCGTGACTGTTGCTTGATGAAATTTTGCTTTTAAGACAGTAATTTGCATTGATATCTAGTAAGTTTCTAAATTTAGGTACAATATTATCCCACACTTATCTGTTGTCAATCATAGGTATGCGCTGTTGCATTGTCAATTAGTCGCGTTTTCCCAAGCCATACAGCAGCCAATACCACAAGAATTTTGCCCTGTACTGGCCCCAATGTTTCGCTATCACAAATATTATAATATTCTATTTTAAATTCAGCTTCTTCCAAAAATAGTTTTGCCTCTCTTTCTAATTTCTCATAATCTTTGGCGCCATTTATGATTAAATTAACAGTTGTTTTTATGCACTCATACAACATTGGTGCTTTTTTCCTCTCAGACTCAGTTAAATAATTATTTCTTGAGCTCATCGCTAATCCGCTTGCTTCCCTTACAGTGGGCAAACTAATAATTTCTATTGGTAAAAAGTGATTCTTAACTAAACTACGTATGATTAATAGCTGTTGATAATCTTTTTCGCCAAAAATAGCAATATCAGGTTGTACTATATTAAATAATTTAGAAACAATCGTTGCGACGCCCCTAAAGTGACCGGGGCGATGTTTCCCACAATAAATTGATTCTAATTCGGGAATAGAAACTTCAGTAGAGATTTTATTATTCATTGGATAAAGCTCGATAACATCTGGGATGAAAACTAAATTTACATTTAATTTAGAAATTAATTCAATATCAGAATCTAAAGTACGCGGATATTCATTAAAGTCTTCGCCTGCAACAAACTGAGTAGGGTTAACAAAAATACTAACAACAACGTAATCACTCTGCTTCTGTGCATTTTTGATTAAAGATAAATGTCCTTCATGTATATTCCCCATGGTTGGTACAAGGGAAATTTTTTTTTTCAATTTACGCGTCTCTGTTAATTCGTCACGCAAATCGACAATCGTTTTAATTTTTTTAGTCACTCGTAGGAATTAGATGGTGTAGGAAAAGAATTATTTTTTACTTGGTTTACATACTCTTCAATTGCATCAAAAATGGAATCATTGCCAGAAAGAAAATTTTTCGAAAATTTAGGTTGTTTAGGTGTAAGTCCGAGCATGTCATGCAAAACTAAAACTTGCCCATCACAATAAATGCCAGCGCCAATCCCAATAACAGGTATATCTAAAAGTTTAGTAACGCTTGCTGCTGTTGATGATGGTACGCATTCGAGAACCAAGCAAGAAGCACCAGCCTCTTGCAGTGATAAGGCGTCTTTTTCTAGTTCTTTAGCAGCTTTGTTACTTACTGCCTGAACTCCAAACCCTCCAATCTGATGAATAGACTGAGGTGTTAAACCCAAATGGCCGCATACAGGTATGCCATGTTGCGTAATTAATCTGACTGTTTGCGATAATTCATCGCCGCCTTCAATTTTCACAACATGCGCCCCGCCTTCACTAACCAGTCTCGCAGCATTACCAAGCGCTTGTGCCGGAGTGGAATAACTCATGAACGGCATATCACTAACAATAATCGCACGTTGTGTTACACCGCTAACAAGTCGTGAATGGTAAATCATATCTGATATAGTAACCTTTAAAGTGTTATCGTCCCCCTGTAAAACCATACCCAATGAATCACCAACCAAAAGTAAATCAACTCCTGCTTTATCTTGTAATTTAGCAAAACATGCATCATAAGAAGTTAAGCAAGCAATTTTTATGCCTTCTTCTTTCATTTCTTTCAGAGTATTAATTGTTATTTTCTGATTCATAGCTCGACTGGATTAAAATAATGCCTCCCTGATGATAGGCTACCAATATGATCTAGTAACAATTTATAATTTTTTTCATCTTTAGAAAGATCAAAATCATCTGTATTAACAATTAATAAAGGCGACATTGTATAACTATAAAAGAAATCTATATACGCATCTGATATTTTCTTAAGATAACTATAATTTATTGCTCGCTCATAATCATAACCTCGTTCCATTATTCTTTGCATCAATGTTTCTGTTGGTGCTTGTAAATAAATAACAAGATCTGGTGCTTGAGCATCAATAGTTAATCGATCATATACTTGTTGATACAAGGTTAATTCATCGTTATCTAAATTTACGGATGCGAATAACTTATCTTTTTCAATTAGAAAATCTGATACCTGAATTGATCTAAACATGTCCTTTTGACGTAATGTTTCAATCTGCCTAGCACGTTGGAATAAAAAAAATAATTGTGTGGGTAGTGCAACTGTTTTTGGATCAGAATAAAATCTCGGTAAAAATGGATTCTCTGTCGCAAGTTCTAGCATTAATTCCGTATCAAATGACTTTGCTAATCGTTTAGCCAAAGTTGTTTTTCCAACGCCAATTGGGCCTTCAACAACAATATAATCTGGATGACGTTTACTCATATAACAATTCTAAATCTTTTTGATTGTTAACTGCTAATAAATCACTTATCAGGCCTATCCCAGGTATTGAGCAATTAGAATCGATCTCTGCTAAAGGAACAAGTACAAATGGACGTTTTTCAATCTCTGGGTGTGGAATCGTTAACTTTTTATCTTGTATTATTTTTTTGCCAAAAATTAAAATATCTAAATCAAGTATTCTCGGGCCCCAATGTTCTTTGCGAATTCGCCCATGTTGATTTTCAATGTCCTGCATACAATCTAATAATTCAAGAGGCATAAATTCTGTTTCTATTTTAATTACTGCATTTATATAGTCATTCTGGCCTTGGGGCCCTACAGGCTTACTCTTATATAAAGAAGATACCTTTAAAACCTGTATTTCTGGTATTTCTGAAATTGATTTAATAGCAGATTTGATTTGTTGCTTGGGTGACTGCATATTACTCCCCAAACCAATGTATGCAATGGTCATAAATCTTTCTTTCTAGGATTACGCGAGCGTTGATATTTATTATTTCTATGTTGTCTTGATTTCTGTGCAAGAGGTTCATTTAATTGCTCTTTCGTCCAGTAATCAATTAAATTATCTAAACATTCTCCAGACTTAGCACGTAACAATAAAAAATCATAGGCAGCTCTAAATCTTGGATGCATTAAGACGCGGAATGTTCTTTTTTTAGTTTGTTTTAATCTTATTTGTAAGGTCCAAATATCACGAGCCATATGCGTAAATCGTCTAGGTATTGAAGTGCTTGAAATTTGCTTTGAAATAATTGCATCGCCTGCTAATTTTACAGCTTCCATTTCAGAAAGACTGTTCGACATATATTCGTTGGTCATTATTCTCATAGGACCCCATAACATAACTGCAAATAAAAAACCTGGAGTTATGTGATCTCCTTCGTTTATTCTCTGATCTGTATTTTTTAAAGCATCTGTTATGAATTGATGTGAGTAATCTTGCTCAATTTGAACTAATAATTGATCCATTTGAGGAAATAAATATTTAAATAAATTATATTTTCGTAAAGATATGAATGTTTCTAATGCATGTCCGCTCATAAATAATTTTAGTATTTCTTCGTACAAGCGAGCTGAAGGTATATTTTCTAATAAATTTGAACAATCCCCTATAGAACTTTCTGTTGTAGAATGAATACTTAAACCAAGCTTTGATGCAAACCTAATGGCTCTAAGCATGCGCACAGGATCTTCTACATATCGTGTTTTTGGTTCTCCAATTAATCTTAATTGACCGGTCTCAAGATCCTTAATACCCCCAACATAATCAACAACAGAAAAATCTTCAATGTTGTAAAACAAAGCATTGATTGTAAAATCTCGACGCCAAACATCATCATCTATATCGCCATACACATTATCACGAATTATTCTGCCGTCCTTTGCATGGCTTTCGCTTTTATCAGATATATGATGTGTCGCACGAAAGGTTGATACTTCTATTATTTCTTTCCCAAACTGAATGTGTGCCAATCTAAAACGCCTGCCAATTAAACGACAGTTACGAAATAATTCTCTAATCTGTTCTGGTTTAGCGTCGGTAACAACATCAAAATCTTTAGGCTTTCTTCCTAGTAAAATATCTCGTACAGCGCCACCTACAAGATAAGCTTTATACTTTGCATTCTTTAGGCGATACAGAACTTTCAAAGCACTATCGCTTATCTGCATGCGTGATATTATGTGCTGACTACGAGGTATAACTGTTGGAGTTATTTTTAACCTACTGATCTTTTTAGATTTTTCTGTGTCTATCATTAATAAAGTAATATTTTATCTATAAACAAGAGAATCCTATTATAACAAAATTGATAAATCCAAATAAATCGGGCGGGGATATTCAAAACTCCTGCTCATTTTTACGTCGTTTGGGAGCAATAATTTATGACACTATACTCCTAGGCTCAGTTTTTTTCTTTGCTACATTCTGCCTAATACCATTTCTTGGTGGTCAAGCAATTGAAAGCAATAATCTTGCTTATAAGATATATCTATTAATTCTTGCTTACTTATATTTTGTTTGGCAATGGAATTTTGGTGGGAAAACTCTTGGTATGCGTAGCTGGCATATAAAAATAGTAAATGAATCTGGAATAAAACCTAATTTGCGACAAGCTACAAAAAGATATCTGGCATCAATTCTATCGATCATTTTATTGGGTACCGGTTTCTTATGGGCAATATTTGATCATAAGAGAAATACACTGCATGATTATCTTTCTAAAACAAAACTAATCGTGGAAAAATAATAAGTGTGACTAATAATCTCTGCTGAGACTATAGTTAATATATAAAAAAACTAATATGCTCGGGAAAGCAACACTAATGAATATAGGAATGTTATAAACAATACCAAGATGTCTTGTCACTTGATTTGCTAAATGAAAAGTAATGCCAAGCAAAACCCCCATAAAAACACGCTGCCCCAATCCAGTGGGTTTGGCATCACATTTCACAATACAAATAGCCAAAAGCATCATTATCAGGATCATCAGTGGGTTTAATAATTTCAACCATAATGCTTGCATATAAATTCTATTATCCTGATTATTTAATTTGAGATGCTTAATATAATTAACCAAGCCATACAAGGATAAATAACGAGGTTTAATAGTAACTAAATTAATTACTTCTGGATTTAATAAAGCTTCCCATTCGGCATTTTCATAACTATGGTTTATTATCTCGTCTCTTGAAATTTCAGTTTTTAAAATATTATGTAATAACCATTTGCCATTATCATATTTGGCGCTTTCTGCATGAATAGTGACTCTTAACTGACGATTTTTATCAAACTCATAAATATGTATTTCTTCAAGTTTTTCATTTGACAGAATCTTCCTGATATTAATATAACTATCGCCATCACGTGACCAAAAACCATGTTTACTTTTCATTGTTATCTGTTCTGTTAAAGCGACTGAACGTTTTTGTTGAGCAGCTTGCTCAGTTATTGGCGCTATAACTTCGCCAATTAAAATACTTATTATGATAAATATTAAACCCGTTTTAATTAGAGAATAAGCGAGTTGCATCTTTGATAGGCCGGATATTCTAAATATCATTAATTCATTGTTATTAGCTAATATACCAAGACCTGCCATACAACCAATAACCGTGGCAATAGGGAATAACTCGTAAATCAATCTGGGAATTGTTAATAAAACATACTCTATAGCTTGGAAAACACCATAATTACCACGTCCCGTATCATCAAGCTGATCGACTAAAGAGAAGAAAGAGAAAATTGCAGTCAAAACAATTAACGCCAATAAACTCGACGCTATTATGTTTTTACCTATATACCGATCGTGTATCATCTGTTCAATAAAAAAATTATCGTTTATTTTTCTCGAATTGAATCTGCGGCATGTAATATAAAAGAAATAATATCAATATAAATATTATATGTACCCACCACAAACCTATAAATTCTGAAATAATTTCTCTTCTTAATAATGTTTGTGCAATACCAAGCAAATTACTATAAATAAGGTAAACTGAAATACCAATAATAAATGGTGTATATCGTTTTTCAGTAGAGCTTGATTGTACAAGTAGTACAGAAAATAGTGATAGACATAGACATATAATAATTAATGAAATCCGCCATTGAAATTCTGCTTCATATGTCATGTTATCTGAACCGATTATCTCAGCAGTTGTTAACGCAGCTGTTTTTACGCCTTCGTCTTTCCTTTCCCCATTTTCAATTAAGATCGCATATTTTTCATATTCGGTGATCTCATAATCCAATAGACCTGGCTCGCCCACATATCTTCGGCCATCACTGAATATAATATATCTATTACCAGAATTTCGATCGAACTGAAAATGCGCATGATTAGAGGCTAGTACGCCTAAGTTTTCTTCTTGTCTAACTTGTAAGAAGACATCTTCCATTACAGATTTTTCTGGAAAAAAGTTTTGTACGTATACAACACGATCGCCTTGACTAAATTCTTTAAACTGACCGGGTCTAATACCAGAAATATCAGACTCTTCTTTTGCTCTTTCTTTTAGGCTGTGAATATTTCTTTCTGCCCAAGGAGCAGCATACAAAGTTATTAATGCAACAAATAAACAAAAAACAACTGTGAATTGAGTAACAATTTTCATCTGGAAAACTTTGCTTGCGCCAACTCCTTCTAAAATTATAAGTTCTCGGTCATTTGCCATACGAGTGAAGACCAATAAAGTTGCCATAAGAATTGAAACGGGAAAGATGTTCGGTAATGACGCTAATATTTTATACCCAAGTATCACGAATACCATGTCGGCTGGAAGATTTCCCTCCGCAGCATCTGATAGGAAGCCGACAAACTTATTACTTGCGAAAATCAAGATAAGCAAACCTATTGTCCATACTAATTTTTGTAGTATTTCTTTATGTATATAATGCTTAATAATCAAATTTATAACCTGTTTTTGTAAATGTTGCTTTGCTTAGTCATAGATAAATGAATAAACTTAGTAAAATAAATGTTTTCGTTGATTTTTATTCTATTTTTAACAAAATAGAACTGAATTATGACATTAATAGTGTTCAAATACAGAATAAATGATTGCAATAGCTATATATAATTCTTCATAACTAACAATAACTTAGTTAATATAATTTAATTTTTGGAGCCTTTATGGATTTTAATATAAAAAGTGGAAGTCCAGAAAAACAACGTTCTGCTTGTGTTATTGTTGGTATATTCTCATCAAGACTTCTTTCTCACCCCGCAAAAGCCATTGATAAAGCCAGTAAACAATATCTTTCAACTGTAATTAGGCGTGGTGATATGGATGGGGATAAAGGACAGTATTTGCTGTTACATAATGTTCCTGGCGTCATAGCCGATCGCGTTCTATTGATTGGTTGCGGGAAAGAAAGAGAGGTGAATGATAGGAATTACCGTGAAATTATAGGAAATAGTATTTCTGCTTTAAATAAAACTGGGGCGCTTGAAGGAATAAATTATTTAAGTGAATTAAATATAAAAGGCAGAGACCTCAATTGGAGAATAAAACAAGCTGTTGAGATTGTTGAGCATACCTTATACCAGTTTAATGAATTAAAAAGTAAAAATAAAAAACCTAGACGCCCATTACGTAAAATTACATTTACAGTACCAACAAGACGAGAACTATCCAAATGTGAAACTGCAATAAAATATGCGTGTGCTATAGCAAATGGTGTAAAACTTGCCCGTGATCTTGCAAATTATCCCTCAAACATATGCACGCCAAGTTACTTGGCAAAACAAGCTATTAAATTGGGTAAAAATCAAAATTCGCTTAACATTAATGTTTTAGAAGAAACAGATATGGAAAAACTTGGAATGGGTTCTTTATTATCTGTATCACAAGGTTCTTCTACGCCAGCTAAATTAATAACACTGGAATATAAAGCTTCAAAAAAATCACAAAAACCAATTGTCATTATTGGGAAAGGTGTAACATTCGATACTGGGGGTATATCAATTAAACCTTCACAGGCAATGGATGAAATGAAATATGATATGTGTGGTGCAGCCTCAGTTATGGGAACTATTTCTGCTGTCGCTGAACTAGGTCTTCCAGTAAATATTGTAGGAATAATACCTGCAACGGAAAATATGCCAAGTGGGGAAGCAACCAAACCAGGGGATATTTTTACAAGCATGTCTGGACAAACAGTCGAAGTTCTAAATACTGATGCTGAAGGTCGTCTAATTCTCTGTGATGCCATTACATACAGCAAAAAATATAATCCCGAAGTCGTTATTGATATCGCAACACTTACGGGAGCATGTGTTGTTGCTCTTGGCAAACACGCAACAGGTTTATTAAGTAACCACAATCCTCTGGCAAGAGAATTGATAAACGCTGGTGAAGAATCTGGTGATCGCGCTTGGCAATTACCTTTATGGGATGAGTACCAACAACAATTAAATAGCCCATTTGCTGATATAGCAAACATTGGTGGGAGAGATGCGGGGACTATAACCGCCGCCTGTTTCCTTTCGCGGTTTGCTGAAAAACTTCAATGGGCGCACCTAGATATTGCTGGAACAGCGTGGCTATCTGGAAATAAAAAAGGCGCGACAGGGCGCCCTGTTTCCTTGTTAATGCAATATATTCTTAACAAAATAAAATAATCCTTGGTTTCTTAAAAAATGCCGCGAGTTGATTTTTACCTATTATCGGACGAATCGGGTATGCATAAATTTGCATGCATCATGGCTTCAAAAGCTTGGTCTGCCGGTAATCATGTTTATATGCACGCCGAAACAGAAGATGCCGCCAAAAAATTGGATGATCTATTATGGACGTTTCGTGATATTAGTTTTGTCCCCCATGAAATATATAATGAAACAGAAAATAACGAAGCACCTATTACAATAGGATTCGGCAATCATTTTCCAAGCCATTCCCAAGTTATGATCAACCTTGATTACAAAATACCTAAATTTTCAGATAAATTTAGTCGCATTATTGAAATTGTTGAAAATAATGAAAAGAAGAAAGAAATTGCAAGACAACGATATCGACAATATAAAGAAAGCGAATATGAATTACATAATCATAATATTGCTAATCTAAAAGAAATTTATCAAACCAAATGAGTTATATCTCCCAATAAATATATTATTATTTCATCATGGATAAAGCTTACGATCCCGAGTCAATCGAAACCAATTGGTATAACCATTGGGAGAAAAATAATTATTTTTCTCCCAAAAATAAAGGAACACCCTATTGCATTATGTTACCACCGCCAAATGTAACTGGCAGTTTACATATGGGACATGCTTTCCAACAAACATTAATGGATATATTAATTCGTTATCATCGAATGAATAATAGTGACGCTTTGTGGCAATGCGGTACTGACCATGCAGGTATCGCAACTCAAATGGTTGTTGAACGCCAACTTCAACAAAAGAATATTTCTCGTCATACGCTTGGCAGAGAAAAATTTATAGACGAAATATGGAAATGGAAAGAAAACTCCGGCAATACCATTAGCAACCAGTCTCGCCGACTCGGCACTTCGATGGATTGGATAAATGAACGTTTTACGATGGATGAAGGCTTGTCAGACGCAGTAAGGGAGGTTTTTGTAAAATTATATGATCGGGGTCTTATCTACCGAGGCAAAAGATTGGTTAATTGGGATCCTGTACTTCATACCGCAATTTCTGATCTTGAAGTAATTTCCGAAGAAGAAAATGGTCATCTTTGGCATATGCGCTACCCACTAAAAAAATCTGTAGATGGTTTTGATCACGTTGTTGTTGCAACCACCAGACCAGAAACAATGCTTGGTGATGCTGCTGTTGCTGTTCATCCTGATGATGAACGCTATCAAAATCTAATAGGCAAAGAAATATTATTACCACTTGCCGATAGAATAATTCCTATTGTTGCTGATAATTATGTTGACCCAGAGTTTGGAAGCGGTTGTGTCAAGATAACGCCTGCGCATGATTTTAATGACTATGAAGTTGGTGAACGACACAATCTTGAAAAAATAAATATCTTTACAATTGATGCTGTTATTAATGAACAAGCGCCAAAAAAATATCAAGGATTAGATCGATTTGATGCACGTAAACAAATCCTTGCTGATCTTAAAGAAAAAGATCTGCTAGAAAAAACGGAAGATCATAAATTAATGATCCCCCGGGGGGATCGCTCTAATGCAATCGTTGAGCCTTATTTAACTGATCAATGGTATGTAAAAGTAAAGCCGCTTGCTGGGCCTGCGATAAAAGCTGTTGAAGACGGATCAATAAAATTTGTACCAAAAAATTGGGAAAAAACATATTTCGAATGGATGCGAAACATAGAAGACTGGTGTATTAGTCGACAATTATGGTGGGGGCATCGCATCCCTGCATGGTATGACGATAAGGGTAATATTTTTGTGGGACATAGTGAAAAGGAAGTTAGAGAAAAAAATAAATTAGGTGATATTAATTTAAAACAAGATGAGGATGTATTAGATACCTGGTTCTCATCATCACTGTGGCCTTTTTCCACTCTAGGTT
Organism: uncultured Legionellales bacterium; assembly: GCA_913045195.1. Classification (GTDB taxonomy): domain Bacteria; phylum Pseudomonadota; class Gammaproteobacteria; order Eutrophobiales; family Eutrophobiaceae; genus UBA11869. Next base: position 32,566 of record CAJWQR010000012.1, read on the forward strand.
GGCCTGAAAAAACAAAACGACTCGAAAAATTTTATCCCACCAATGTGTTAGTTACCGGTTTTGATATTATCTTTTTCTGGGTAGCCCGCATGATCATGATGGGATTAAATTTTACTGGGGAACCTCCTTTCAAAGAAGTCTATATACATGGTCTTATTCGTGACGCAGACGGGAAAAAAATGTCTAAATCAAAAGGGAACGTACTTGACCCGTTAGATTTAATTGATGGTATTGGGCTTGAGGATTTAGTTTCAAAACGGACAACGGGGCTTATGCAAACCCATTTAACTGAGAAAATTGAGAAATCAACTCGTAAACATTTTCCTAAAGGGATTGCTCCTTACGGTACTGATTCATTACGATTTGCATTTGCATCTCTAGCGACTCAGGGTAGAGACATACGATTTGAAATTGGACGCATTGAAGGCTATCGGAATTTTTGTAATAAAATCTGGAATGCAGCTCGTTTTGTAATGATGAATATTGAGTCTCAGAATATTGATATAAATGGTAATAAAAAAATATTTGGTTTAACTGAACGCTGGATTATAAGTCGACTGTCAAATACGTTGACGGCAACGCATGAGGGGATTAAAACATATCGATTTGATCTGGCCTCACAAGCTTTATATGAATTCGTTTGGAATGAATATTGTGATTGGTACCTTGAATTCTCAAAAACAACTTTAAATGATGAAATAACAAGCGAAGAAGAAAAACGGGGTACCCTGCATACATTAACATATGTACTCGAAACGTTGCTTCGTGGATTACATCCCTTCATGCCTTTTATTACAGAAGAACTATGGCAGCGCATTTCTCCCATTTTAAATAAAAATGGTGAAACTATTATGCTGGAAACCTATCCTAGTGAAGACGAATTTGAAAAAAATAAAGATATCGATGAGCAAATTGACTGGGTCAAATCATTTATTATGGGTATTCGACGTATTCGTTCCGAAAGAGACATCTCTCCTGGTAAAAAATTAACTGTATTAGTAAAGGATGGTACAAAAAATGAATCCGAATGGTTAAATAGTAATAAAGCTTTCATTCAGACACTAAGTAAACTTGAAGAAATCCAAATCGCCGAAAATGAGATAAGTGGTGCCGCGGTGGCTTTAGCTGGAGAGATGACGCTGCTTGTGCCATTAGCAGATCTGATTAATCCAGAGGAAGAATATAACCGAATAAATACTATAATGGGGAATCTGGAAAAAGAAAAAATGCAATTAACAACCAAATTGGAAAACAAAGATTTTGTAGATCGTGCGCCGAAACATGTTGTCGAAGGGATAAAAACGCGTCTTACTGATACACTAAGCGATATTGAAACTTATCAGGAACAACTTAAATCAATCTCAAAACTATTAACTAAATGATGTTTGATACAATAAAAGAAGAAATAAATGTTGTGTTTGAGCGTGACCCTGCGGCACGCTCTGTGGCAGAAACCATTTTTACCTGCCCGGGTTTCCAGGCCATCGTTTTTCACCGCTTTAATCACTGGCTCTGGGATAAAAAACTTTTTCTAATTGCTCGACTGATGGCGCATATTGCCCGCTTTATGACGGGAATTGAAATTCATCCTGGTGCAGCAATCGGTCGACGTTTCTTTATTGACCACGGCATGGGAATTGTAATTGGTGAAACATCAGAAATTGGCGATGACGTATCAATGTATCACGGTGTGACACTCGGTGGGACTACATGGGATAAAGGGAAACGTCATCCCACCATAAAAAATAATGTCGTCATTGGTGCCGGCGCTAAAATACTAGGCCCTATTGTTATCTCTGATGGTGCACGTATTGGCTGTAATGCAGTTGTTGTTAAAGATATTCCGCCTAATGCAACGGTTGTTGGTGTTCCGGGGCATGTTGTTATGCAAAGAGGGGCTCCTGAGAAATCAGAACAACGAGAAGCAATGGCTAAGAAAATTGGCTTTGATGCTTATGCAGAAAGTAAAGATATGCCAGATCCGATTCAAAACGCATTAAATTCGATACTTGACCATATGCATAAAGTTGATAGTGAATTAGAAGAAATTAAGAAAAAAAATAAAGGCTAATTATTTTTTAGAATTTTGCCTGTAATGCCTCACCTACAATTTGAAATTAACAGAAAAGTTGACCCAGAAGTAAAAGAAAAATTTATTAAATCTGTTTTGAAAATCTTTGGTGATGTCATGCAAACGGACACCAGTCATGTTGCAGTTAGTCTAAGAGAACATGATGACGGTAATTTATCGCTCGGCAGAACAAATTATCAAGATCCGATCTGTTTAATGAAT
>CAJWQR010000013.1 GCA_913045195.1 uncultured Legionellales bacterium
TAAAGGCTAGTAATATTGTTGGTGCTATTAGTAATGAGGCAGGAGTTGAGAGTCGTTACATTAAGAACGTAACAATCTATGATGATTATGCAACCTTGGATTTACCTAATGAAATGCCACGCAATATATTTAATATGTTGAAAAAAGTCTGGGTTTGTGGGAAACAATTAAATATTAGTTATTTATCTGAGAAGTCGGAATCAACAAATAAAAAAAGAAAGAAACCGCCCTCAAAGAAAAAGCAACATACAAAATCTAAACGAAAACACTCACGCAAACGTAAGAGTAAACCTTCTTAATTAAATAGTACCATCCCAGCCAAGAAAATTTTTCAATAAAGTTAAACCAGGCTGTTGACTTTTTTCCGGATGAAACTGGATCGCAAAAATATTATCGCGGGAAGCCGCTGAAGTGTAACGACAGATATAATCAGTACTAGCCGCAATATCACTTTCATTTTTCATTTTTACATAATAACTATGAACAAAATAAAAACGAGTTCCATCATCTATACCATTCCACAGGGGATGTTTTTTCCTTTGATAAACTTGGTTCCATCCCATTGAAGGAATTTTATAAGTATTATTTTTTTCATCTTTCGCATTTTCAGTAAAACGTATTACGCTACCAGGTAGTATTCCTAATCCTTCTGTGCCACCATCTTCATCGCTATATTCCATTAGCGACTGTAGTCCAAGACATATTCCAAGGAAAGGTTTCTTTAGAATGCATTGCTTAATAACATTATCGAGTTCTTTTTCCTCTAGACTTTGCATGCATTGACCGATCGCACCTTGACCAGGGAAAACAACTTTGTCTGCATTTAATATAACTTTAGGTTTATCAGTAACAGTGATTTTATGATTACCTTCAGCAACAGTTTCAAGCGCTTTTGCAACAGAACGTAGATTGCTGCTACCGTAATCGAGGACAACGATTTTTGACATAATTTAAATTACTATTTAGAGCGCGCCCTTGGTGGATGGTAAAATATCTTTCATGGCCGGATCAACTTCTACTGCAACACGTAAGGCACGTCCAAAAGCTTTGAATATGGTTTCTGCGATGTGATGAGAATTACGTCCTCTTATATTATCGATATGCAGAGTCATCATGGCGTGGTTTACAAATCCCTGAAAGAATTCAAAGACTAAATCAATATCAAACTCGCCGACTCTTGCACGAGGATAATTTGCATTGTATTCGAGACCAGGACGTCCAGAGCAATCGATTACCACTCGTGAAAGTGCTTCATCAAGCGGAACGTAGGCATGAGCGTAACGACGAATACCTTGCTTATCTTTTAAAGCTTGTGTAAACGCTTGCCCGAGTGTTATGCCGACATCTTCAACGGTGTGATGTGCATCAATTTCTAGATCGCCCTTTGCCTTAATACTTAGGTCGAATAAGCCATGACGCGCGACCTGCTCTAACATATGTTCTAGAAATGGAATACCAATATTCAGCTCAGTTTTGCCTTTGCCGTCTAATATTAGCGATACTTCTATTTGCGTTTCTTTAGTATTTCGTTCTACAGTTGCTTTGCGATTACTCATTATATTTGCACCTAACTAGCTTATTGTTCCATTAAAAATAAGCGTGATAGGATAACCTCTAGAGACTTGATTACCAACTACTGGATATAAAATGATCGATATTGATAGTATCAAGCATTACTTATTAGACTTACAAGAGCGTATTTGTTCAGAATTTATTAGTATAGATAGCAATTTAGTCTTAAAAGAAGACGAATGGCAACGGGAAACTGGCGGTGGTGGCAGAACCCGCGTATTGCAACAAGGGAAGATATTTGAGCAAGGAGGGATAAATTTTTCACACGTTTATGGTAGTAATTTACCTTCATCTGCAACAGCACATAGACCAGAACTTTCAGGCAGGTCATTTCAAGCTCTTGGAAACTCATTGGTAGTGCATCCCCTAAATCCTTACATCCCTACAACACATATGAATATAAGGTTTTTTATAGCCGAAAAAGATGGCGAAGAACCTATCTGGTGGTTTGGCGGCGGATTTGATCTTACGCCTTATTATGGATTTATTGAGGATGCTAAGCATTGGCATGAAATATCAAAGACTGCATGCGATGGTTTTGGCAATGATACTTATTTGAAATATAAAAAATGGTGTGATGAATATTTCTATCTCAAGCACCGACAAGAACCACGTGGCATTGGCGGGATATTTTATGATGATTTAAATGAGTGGGGTTTTGAGTCTTGTTTTTTATTTATGAAAAGTGTAGGTGAGAATTTTCTTAAGGCCTATCTACCTATTGTTGAACGTCGTCGAGATATAACATACTCAAAAAAGGAAAGAGACTTTCAATTATATAGACGTAGCCGTTATGTTGAATTTAATTTACTTTATGACCGTGGAACTTTATTCGGATTGCAATCTGGTGGCCGTATAGAATCTATTTTAATGTCAATGCCACCACTCGCTCGTTGGGAATATAATTGGCAGCCTACTGTGGGCTCTAAAGAAGCAGAGCTTTATGATGTATTTCTCAAACCCAAAGATTGGCTTGCAGAATAACTTAATATTAAAAAAGCTAGTGTTTAATAAAGTGAGCAAAAAATGAAAGTAGTCCTCCATAACACAATATTTGATGTAATCGTCTCAAATAAAAAATCTAGACAGTAAAATGTTAGTCAATTATTTTTTGATGGTGCTGTCATCCGTTGCAATGATAAGTGTATCTGCTGGTCTTTTTGCAAAGAGACCATTTGTGACTACCCCTGTAATTTGATTTAATTGATTTTCAAGATCTGATGGATTTTCTATCTTCAGATTGTGGATATCAAGAATGATATTACCATTGTCAGTTAGAAAATCCTGTCTTAGTTCAGGCTGACCACCTAGTTTTGCAATTTCCCTTCCAACATAACTTTGTGCCATTGGAATAACTTCCACTGGCAACGGAAAACCGCCTAATAAAGGCACGAGTTTTGAGTCATCAATGATACAGACAAATTGCTTACTTGCCGCTGCAACAATTTTTTCTTGTGTTAATGCTCCACCACCACCTTTAATAAGATGTTTGTTGTGTGTTGCCTCATCTGCGCCATCGATATAAATTGGCAAATCGATAACACTATTTAGCGGGAGCACTGGGATATTTTGTTCCCTTAGTAATTTTTCAGTGGCAACAGAGGTAGACACTGCCCCGTCAATAAGACCTTTATGTTTACCAAGTTCTTCGATAAAAAAATTTATGGTAGTGCCAGTACCAATACCAATAATGCTATTATTTTTTACGTAATCTATTGCTATTTTTGCGGCATTTTTTTTCTTGCGGTCCTGTGACATAAGTCGGCTCCGATGAATAAGTATGTTAGAACGGCTGTTAAATGTTATCTTATGCTAATGTTCGATGAATACAAAAAATTAATTCAGGAAGCCAGTCAACAGGTTTATGCAGTAGCAAAACGAACAGAGCTTGACTATGTTCCTCAGCTTTCTATACGCCATAACAATAAAATTTGGTTAAAACGCGAAGACCAGCAGTCGGTATTCTCCTACAAGATAAGAGGTGCTTACAACTTAATTGCTTCTTTATCTAAGGAAGAGCAAGGTCTGGGCGTGATTACAGCCTCAGCTGGTAATCATGCGCAAGGGGTAGCGTTGGCAGCAAAGCACCTAAATTTGAAATCAATTATTGTCATGCCCAAAACAACACCACAAATCAAAATTGATTCAGTTAAACGTATGAATGCAGAGGTTATTTTATTTGGTAATACTTACGATGATTCCAAAGAGCATGCCCTGAAACTCTCTGCTGAAAAAGATATGTACTACGTGTCGCCTTATGACCATCCTTTGGTTATTGCAGGACAAGCGACTGTTGGTGTTGAATTATTAGAACAACACCCAAATAAGCCAGATATTATTTTCGTCCCCATTGGTGGTGGTGGTTTAGTTGCTGGTATAGCTGCCCATGTAAAAGCAATAGATTCAGATATAAAAATAATTGGAGTTGAGCCAGATGAAGCGCCCTGTATGCATCACGCGTTTGAAGCAGGAGAACGTATCGAATTAGAGCAGATAGGCATTTTTGCTGATGGCGCTGCTGTTAAACAGGCAGGCGAAGAAAATTATCGAATAGCAAAAGAACTTGTTGATGAAATTTTATTAGTTAGTGTCGATGAGATTTGTGCGGCTGTGAAAGATATTTTTGAAGATACTCGTTCAATTCCAGAACCAGCTGGCGCATTAGCGCTTGCCGGATTAAAACAGTATGTAGCTAAACACCAACTAAAAAATAATGAATTAGTTGCTATTTTTAGTGGCGCAAATGTGAATTTTGATCGCTTAAGGCATATTGCCGAACTTTCTGCTTTAGGCGAAAACAGAGAGGCATTGATTGCTATCATGATTCCTGAACAACCCGGAAGTTTCCGAAATCTATGCCACGACCTTGGACCTCGATTGATTACAGAATTTAATTATCGATACGCTGACGACAATAAAGCGCATGTTTTTGCGGGAGTTCAATTAAAGCATGGCGCAGAAGAAAAGAGTGCTTTAATGAGGCAACTTAAAGATAGAGGATATGAAGTTGTTGATTTAAGTAATGATAACGTTGCTAAGATGCATATTAGATATATGGTTGGTGGGCATGCTCCGCAAGTCGATAATGAGCTTGTATATCGTTTTGAATTTCCTGAAAGATCGGGCGCTTTGTTGCACTTCTTAAGTGAGATGGGAGAAAATTGGAACATTAGTTTGTTCCACTATAGGAATCATGGTGCAGCTTATGGTCGTGTACTTATGGGGTTCCAGGTCAGAGAAGAGGAAAGAGAAAAGTTTCAGAATTTTATTAATAAACTTGGTATTCCTTACTGGGATGAGAGTGGGAACCCGGCGTATAAGAAGTTTTTGAGCTAAATTTAGTTTATTTTCATGTAAACCCAAAGACTGGGGGTATCAACCGCGATGCCGTCTCATTGCATTGAACTTGAACCAGAGGTTCAAGTGGGCATCTTTTTCAGCACTTCAGGCTTTCCACGTGGATGGACATGCACAACAATGCTGATTAAAAATCCCCCGTTTAATATCTTATCGGCTCAAGTTACCACGAGCATGATAACGAGCATGACAGAAGATACCCAAACCCATATTACAATTTCTTTATTTAATTAGATATTTAGATCAACCATAATCTAATTGATTTTTTATATCCAAAGCATCGTTAATCTTGCTTTGTAATCGACTAAGCGTACTGTCAATTTTACAATTATAATCTTGATTTTCTTTTTTGTGCTCTAGCATTTGATTAGTAATATTTAAAGCAGTCATAACAGCAATTCTTTCGGACCCGATGACACTACCATTTTTTTTAGTTTCTGCCATTTTATTGTTCAAGAAGTCAATAGCGTTATGAAGAGAATCGACTTCTTCTTCTTCGCATGTAATTAGATATTCTTTATCTAAGATTGTAACTTTAAACGGAGACGTTTTTTTATTCATGATCTTGTTTCCATTGCGCGTAATCGAGAAATCATTGCCTCTATTCGGCTTCTAGCATGTTCAGTTTTTTCAATTAATACAGCACGTTCATTGACAAGATTTTCTTGTTGATTTTTTAGGCTAGAATTTTCAGTTTTGAGTTCATTAACAGTATTTATCAGGTCATCAACGCGTTCTTCAAGCGCGCTCAAGTCTGCATTATTGTCGTTGTCATCAATCATGATTTTTGTCCTATTAGTCAGTTATGGCATGAACTCAGTATATTGTTGATATATGATATTAACAACAATATAGAGCTACTGAATTTGCTGGTCAACCAATGATGCTATGTTAGAGAACATAGGCGAGAGACCTTTGTGATATTGTTCGGTAAAAAATCAACTAGTTACTGGCAGAATTACTTGAGAAAACGATAAAATATGATTGACTATAACTCGGCTAATACACAATTAATTTATGCTGGCGCTGATGTATGGGCGTCTGAGTCTCATGGGTTTCAGTGTGGTATCTTTTGTGCAAGCAACGGATTGGCATCTGCCTTGTGGCAGGATTATTTGTTAGTTGGTATCGAAAATAAGGCAGATTTTGATGAATCTTTTGCCATGCTAGCTGAATTAGCCCAACAGGCTAGTGAAGAGATTTTGTCTGACGAGTTGATTTTTACACTACTATTACCTGATGACCATGTTGCCATTACCGAGCGTTCTAATTCGGTTTCTAAATGGTGTGCGGGGTTTGCTAGTGGCTTAGGTATAGGTGGAGTCGATAAGAAATTGAATTTGACTAGCGAGGGAGATGAATTTGTTAGAGATGTAGTTTCAATATCACGAATGGAAACTACAGTTGACGAAGGAGAAGATGCTGAAGTTGCTTACTTTGAGATTGTTGAATATTTACGCGTCGGTGTAATTTTTATTCATAGGCAAATACATGAAATACAAAAAACAAATACTAGTAGAGAAGGGATTGTACATTGATAGATATCAAAGAATTTAAAAATCGTCGTAAACGATTTATGGATATGATAGGTTCAGATAGCATAGCAATATTACCAACTGCATCAATTTCTATTCGTAATCGCGACGTTGAATTTCCATTTCGTCCAGACAGTGATTTTTTCTACTTAACAGGTTATCCAGAGCCAGAAGCCGTTGTAGTTTTAATACCTGATCGCGAAGAAGGAGAATGCATATTATTTTGTCGTGAACGAGATGAAAAGATGGAGGCATGGCATGGACGCCGTTCTGGTCTTGAAGGAGCGACAACAATTTATGCCGCAGACGACGCTTTTCCTGTCGAAGATATGGATGATATTTTACCCGGACTAATAGAAGGGCATGAGCGAATTTATTACAACATGGGCGGCGATCAGAATTTCGATCAAAGAGTGCTTGGTTGGGTAAATCAAATTAGAGACAAAGTTAGAACGGGGGTCACTGCTCCTGAAGAATTTATTTCGCTTAATCATTTTCTGCATGAGATGCGATTATATAAAAGTCGTTACGAAATTAAATTAATGCGTAAAGCTGCTGAGATTTCAACCAAAGCACATAAACGAGCGATGAAGAACTGCAGGCCAGGGATGTACGAATACCAATTGGAAGGAGAATTAATATCTGAATTTATTCAAAATGGTGCGCGTCATGCAGCCTATCCATCAATTGTTGGTTCGGGCAAAAATGCATGTATTTTGCATTACACAAATAATAGCGATGAGATAATTGATGGCGATTTGTTGTTAATCGATTCAGGTGCCGAGTATCAGTGTTATGCCAGTGATATTACACGTACATTTCCTGCTAATGGGAAGTTCTCTAAGGCGCAGCGCGATATTTACAATTTGGTTTTATCAGCGCAATCAGCCGCTATTAACGAGATTAAACCCGGCAAGCATTGGAATGAACCGCATGATGCTGCTGTTAGAGTATTAACAGAAGGGATGGTTGAATTAGGTATACTGAAAGGCGACCCGGAAAAATTAATAAAAGATGATGATTATACGAAATACTATATGCATCGAACTGGTCACTGGCTCGGCATGGATGTTCATGATGTTGGTGATTATAAGCTTGATGGCGAATGGAGAATGCTCGAAGCTGGTATGGTAATGACTGTAGAACCCGGTCTTTATTTGCCCGCGAATTCAGAAAGTTTACCTAATCAATGGCGAAACATTGGCGTGCGAATTGAAGACGATGTTTTAGTAACGAAAGATGGATATGATATTTTAAGTAAAGATGCCCCTAAGGCAGTTGATGAAATTGAGGAACTAATGGCTAATGCAGGATGATTACGATGTTGTAATTGTCGGCGCAGGGATGGTCGGAGCAAGCCTCGCATGTGCGATAGCCCCCACAAATCTTTCAATTGCACTAATTGAATCTGTTAGCCCAAACGAGGATTGGCAACCAAGTTATGATGATAGGGGAATTTCTCTTTCTACTTCTTCAAAACGAGTCCTTGAGCATATTGGTGTATGGAAAGATATATGCTTGCATACAACACCAATCAAAAAAATACATGTTTCCAATCAGAAAAAATTTGGCTTTACTCATTTAGCGGCACCTGAGGCAGACGTCCCGGAACTAGGCCACGTAGTTATCGCCCGTTCACTTGGCGATGCCTTACACAAAAAAATAAGACAATATAAAAATATAACACTTCTTTGTCCTGCTGAATTAAAAGATTTTTTGAGACAAGACTCAAAACTATCTTTAAAAGTATCACGCTCTGGAAATATTGAAACTATAAACACAAGATTACTTGTTGGGGCAGATGGTAGTCGCTCAATAGTTAGGAGGTTGGCTGGGATTGAAATAAAAGAACGTGATTTTAAACAAACCGCAATTGTCTCAAATTTAACAACACAAAAAGGAAATCAGTCTGTTGCTTATGAAAGGTTTACATCACATGGTCCGATTGCTCTCTTGCCAATTGATAAAAATCGTTCTGTTCTGGTTTTTACAGTTCATTCAGATCGAGAAAATTATTACCTAAATATGTCAGATAACCAATATCTAAAGACAATAGAAATGGAATTTGGACGTCGTTTAGGCAAAATTCAGAAACTAGGAGAACGTCGCCCATACCCCATTTTTTTTATTGAGGCAATTCAACAATTCCAGGATAACTTAATACTATTAGGTAATGCAGCGCATACACTACATCCTAATGCGGCACAGGGTTTTAATCTTGGTTTGCGCGATGTAGCTGGATTATCGGAGTGCATATTTTCAGGTCTTGAAAAAAAACTATCTATTGATGATATCAATATTCTAAAGAACTACCTAAAATTACGGCATTCTGATCAGCAACGTGTCATAGAATTTAGTAATGGCCTAGCAACTTGTTTTTATCACGACTCTTCCTTATTTACTTCAATTACAAACATTACAATGCTGCTTTTTGATTGTATCCCGCCATTTAAATCTTCGTTTCTTAAAAGAACAATGGGTATAGCAGGACATCAGCCAAAGCTTGTTCGCGGGTTGTATCTATGAAAGTGATTAAAAATAAATATGATAGCGATATTGTTATTGTAGGCGGCGGTATTATTGGTGGTTGCTTAGCTTGCCTGTTAGGACAAGCTGGATTCGATGTTATTTTACTTGACGCAAGCGTTAAACCGGAAAATTTATTAAGAGAGAATGATGCACGTGTATTTGCAATTACCATTGCTTCAGAAAATATTCTTAAAAAATCCGGGGCATGGTCTTTTCTAAATGAGGAAAACATTTCCTCATTTCGCAAGATGCATGTTTGGGATGAAAATGGAAATGGAGAAATTCGTTTTGAAAGTGCATCAGTATGTCAACCAACAATGGGTTATATTATTTCTCATCAAGTTATACTTAATGCGCTACATAAAAAATTAAACGATATGGAGAATATAACTTGCCTTACTGGGGTTTCACCATCATGGATAAAAAAAGAGACTGAGGTAATAACACTAGGCGCTGATAATGATTGGCAATTTAAAGCAAAACTTTTAGTTGCGGCAGATGGCTGTAATTCAAAAGTCAGAAGTCTCGCTAATATAGATTATCAAAAACATGATTACAAACAGTCTGCCTTGGCCTGTGTTGTAACGTCAGAAATTTTACATGGTGAAGTGGCGCGTCAGCGTTTTTTAAAAGATGGCCCGCTTGCTTTTTTACCTATGAAAGATCCTTATAAGTCTGGTATTGTCTGGTCAAGTAGTCCAGCACATATTGAAAGACTTCTTAAATTAGATAAGGCAACTTTTCATGATGAGCTTGCAAGCGCCTTTGCAAATAAATTGGGTAAAATCAAAGAAAGCGCACAACGCAATATTTTTTCTCTTAGTCGAGCACAGGCAGAGTGTTATGCTCAACCAAGACTTGTCTTAGTTGGCGATAGCGCACATACCGTTCATCCTTTGGCGGGTTTAGGCGCTAATCTTGGTTTACTTGATGCTGCCTCTCTAGCAGAGATACTCATAAATACTTTTAATTTAGGTAGAGACATTGGTCGATTGCAAGTACTACGTCGTTATGAACGTTGGCGTAAGGGAGAGAATCAACAGATGATGTATTTGCTTGATGGATTTAAATATCTCTTTGAAAATGAATTTCAATCAGTACAATGGTTACGTAATTTAGGTTTAGATATTATTGATGAGATGCCTATTGTTAAAAACGCTATTATGATGCGAGCTATGGGTTTAAAGGGGAACTTACCTAAGTTTGCAAGAAATTATAGTTAGTCTATGCAATTGTAATATTAATTTATTTGCCGTTAACACTGCTTGTATGTCTTAAGGATAGTCAATGTCTGAGAATTCGAATCCAGAATCAAGTAATTTTATTCGTAATATCATCAAAGATGACATAAAGAATAAAAAAAATAAAAGTCTTGTTCATACGAGATTTCCTCCCGAGCCAAATGGGTATCTTCATATTGGTCACGCTAAATCAATTTGTTTAAATTTTGGAATAGCAAATGATTTTAATGACGGTCTTTGCAATCTTCGTTTTGATGACACTAATCCTATAAAAGAGGACCTTGAATTTACGAAATCAATTCAGCAGGATGTAAAGTGGCTTGGTTTTGAATGGGGGGAGCGTCTTTTTTACGCATCAGATTACTTTGAGCAGCTTTTTGAATTCGCCAAACAAATGATTAATGATGGTAAAGCCTATGTTGATCATTTAAGCGCAGAAGAAATACGTGAGTATCGGGGTACATTAACTGAGCCCGGGAAAGAAAGCCCTCACCGAGGAAGAAGTGTTGAAGAAAATCTTAGTTTGTTTGATCGTATGCGAGCTGGTGAGTTTGAAGAAGGTGAGTGTGTGCTAAGGGGAAAGATCGACATGTCGTCACCCAATATGAATATGCGTGACCCGACAATTTATAGAATTAAAAAAGCAACTCATCATCGTACCGGAAATGATTGGTGTATATACCCAATGTATGATTATACTCATTGCATTTCAGACGCATTAGAAGGAATAACACATTCATTGTGTACATTAGAGTTTGAAGATCATCGCCCACTTTATGACTGGTTTTTAGAAAAATTATCAGCACCTTGTCACCCGCAACAAATTGAGTTTGCTCGTTTAAATTTAAATTACACTGTGACCAGTAAACGAAAATTAAATGAATTGGTAAAAGATGGAGACGTTTCAGGGTGGGATGATCCTCGCATGCCGACAATTGTTGGTATGCGTCGACGTGGTTATACTCCAGAATCAATTCGTGATTTTTGCCATAGGATTGGAGTCACTAAAAATGATACAGCGATTGACGTCAGCGTATTAGAAAATTCTGTACGTGAAGATCTTGATAATCGTGCGCCACGTGTAATGGGCATATTAGATCCATTAAAAGTTGTTATTAATAATTATCCAGAAGGGGAAACTGAACAATTAGAGGCACCAAATCATCCAAACGATAAAGAGATGGGCGCAAGAAAATTATCTTTTTCAAGGATAATCTATATCGAAAAAAATGATTTTATGGAGGACCCACCAAAAAAGTTTTTTCGTCTAGCTCCAGGGAAAGAAGTGAGGTTACGTTACGCTTACTTTATTATTTGCAATGAAATTATAAAAGATAGTTCGGGCAATTTAGTCGAATTGCACTGCTCGTATGATCCTGACACAAAAGGAGGTAATGCGCCTGACGGTCGTAAAGTAAAAGGGACAATTCATTGGGTATCTGCAGAACATGCCTTTAAGGCCGAAGTTCGTTTGTATGATAGATTATTTAATGATCCGAAACCTGATAGTAATAGGCATCAAAAAGATTGGAAGGATTTTTTAAATAGAGAATCAAAAAAAATTATAAAAGAAGCCTATCTAGAGCCTTCATTGCAATCTGCAAAAAACGAAGAGTTTTTTCAATTTGAAAGGCTTGGTTATTTTTGTGTCGACAATAAGGACTCTGAAAAAGGCAAACCTATTTTTAATAGGACTGTATCACTCCGGGATTCTTGGTTAAAACAAAAAAAAGAAAACTAGCTTGATTATTGCAGCTATGTTTATTTAAAATTTTATGCAAGCAAATTCTAATACACTTTATCGCTGTAATATTAAAAGTTTCCCACTCAGCAGTAGTGGGAAAGTAAGAGATATCTATAACATAGATGATGAGCATTTGTTAATTGTTACTAGCGATAGACTTTCTGCATTTGATGTTATTTTACCTGACCCCATACCAGGCAAAGGCTCAATTCTCACTGAAGTTTCAAATTTTTGGTTCGAGCGTAGCAAAAATATCATTCCCAACCATCTATCAGATTTAGCTATTAAGGATATAATTGATAAGAAAGTTGAACTTGAAATATTAAAAGGCAGAGCCATTGTTGTTCGAAAGTTAAAACCTTTGCCAATCGAAGCCGTTATCCGTGGATACATAATTGGATCAGGCTGGGAGGATTATAAAAAAACAGGTAAAGTTTGTGGTGTTTGTTTACCTGCTGGATTAAAGCAGGCAGAAAAATTAAGCGAGCCTATTTTTACGCCCGCAACAAAGGCAAATGTTGGCGATCATGATGAGAATATAGATTTTGAAAGCGTTAAAAATTTAATTGGCGAAGAACTCGCCAATAAAGTTCGCGATATAAGTTTAAGAATCTATAGTGAAGCCGTGGAGTATGCCATAGGAAAGGGGATTATTATTGCAGATACCAAATTTGAATTTGGTTTGGATGAAGATAATCAATTAGTGTTAATTGATGAATTATTAACCCCAGATTCTTCACGCTTCTGGCCTGTTGAATCTTATAAGACAGGCGTAAGCCCGCCTAGTTTTGATAAACAATATGTCAGAGATTATTTAGAAACACTAAATTGGGATAAAAAGCCTCCTGGGCCAAAATTGCCAGATGAGATAATCAAAAGGACTTCAGAAAAATACCAAGATGCACGAAAAAAATTAATTTCATAATTAACGGGATCTAAAAATGGAAGAAGTAAAAGCTCTAATTGATGGTCATCAAAGGTTTTACAAACAATATTTTGAGAAACAACAAGATCTTTATAGTAATTTATTTAAAGAGGGGCAGTCGCCAAAATTTTTGGTGATATCTTGCTGTGATTCAAGAGTGCATCCAGCACAAATTATGGATACTAAGCCTGGTGATATATTTGTTATTCGTAATGTCGCAAATCTTGTTCCTATTAATGAAGCAGATGGAAAGTCTCATGGTACTAGTGCGGCAATAGAGTTTGCGGTAAAACATCTAAAAGTGAAGCATATTATTGTTTTTGGGCATAGCCAGTGCGGCGGAATCAGAACCTTAATGGAGGGGGATCATCTTAGCAATGAATACAGTTTTGTTGACCCATGGATGGGAATTGTAAAAAATGCTAGAGCGAGCGCGTTAAAAAAATACCAAGATAAAGCTTTTGACGAACAATGCGCTTACTGTGAAAAAGCATCAATTGAAATTTCTTTGACTAATCTAATAACTTTCCCTTGGATAAAGGAAAAATGTGATAGTGGCAATTTAACTATTCACGGCTGGTATTTTGATATTGAAACGGGCGATCTACTAGGTAAACAAGGCGATCAATTTATACCAGTAAAAGAATTAATAATTGAGTAACAGGGAATTGTTTTTCAATTGGATAAATAACAATAAAGATTTAGTAATCATAAGAACCTCATAAGGAAGGATGATTTTTTACGCAGCATCTTCCATTTTTGAGTTATATTCACCTTTACAAGCAAGCCCATTACATTTCTCCCGATGCAATAATCCTTTTTGTGCCGCTTCGATATTTGCCGAATTGCCCCCCCAGATTTTTAGGCAAGGCTCTTGTAATGCACGACCATACGAGAAACTTAATGGCCAAGGCAGATCTTTATTATTTACATTCATTGCGTTTAGGTGTGCGGTTGCTAATTTTGCGCTTTGACCGCCAGAAAGAAAAACAATACCTGCTAATTCAGATGGCACATTTTTTAAAAGGCATTCCACAGTTCTCTCAGCTACTTCTTCGATATTTGCTTGAACAGGACATTTTTTGCCAGAAATAACCATATTAGTTTTTAAAATTGTGTGGGCTATGTTTACATCTTGATTTTTTAGATTTGAAAATAATGCCGATAAAGTTTTTTCAGTTATATCATAGCAACGCTCAATAGTATTGTCCGCGTCCATTAATACTTCAGGCTCAACCATTGGGACAATACCAATTTCTTGGCATAGTCCTGCATATCGAGCCAAAGCATGAGCATTTGCATCTATGCAGGCATTTGTTGGAATTTTATCGCCTATGGTTATTACCGCTCGCCATTTTGCAAATTTTGCACCAAGATTTTTGTATTCTGCTAGTCTTTCACGTAAGCCATCAAGTCCTTCAGTAATTTTTTCATTTGAATGTAAAGCAAAATCTTTTGCTCCGGTATCAACCTTAATGCCAGGCATAATCCCATCATTTGTTAATTTTTTAGCAAACGGTGTGCCGTCAGATGTTGATTGACGTATTGTTTCATCATAAAGAATCATTCCGCTTATATATTTATTACTATCAGGGTTTGTAATTAGCAGATCTCGGTAAGCTCTTCTATTTTCTTCAGTTGATTCGACATTAATCGAATCAAATCTCTTTTTTATAGTTGGCGTACTTTCGTCAATAGCGAGTATTCCTTTCCCTTCAGCCACCATCATTTTTGCAGTTGTTTCAAGTTCCATTGTAGTCATCATTTTTCTCCACTAACTTTTTCTTTGATTACTTTAAAGGGTATGTTCAAGTGCTTGGCCAACCTGAATTATTTTCATATTGTTTGTTGCGCCACGTTTCCCACGTAAATCCCCTTTGGTTATAATAACAAAATCTCTTTCTACAACGACATTTTGTTCTATTAATTGATCAATCATTTGCTTATTTGCCTCTAGTGGGTCGGTATGCGTGATATCAAATTTCATTGGGTAAACACCACGATACAGTGCGACGCGTCGACGCGTTGCTGTATGTCTTGTAAATGCATAAATAGGAATACCCGAACTAATACGGGACATCCATAAACAAGTACCCCCTGTTTCAGTTAGTGAGCATATTGCTTTAGCACCAATATGATTGGCGGAGTACATGCTCGACATTGCTATAGCCTCTGAAATAGTTTCAAAACGTTGGTTTATTCGATGGTCAGATACACGAACACTACGCTGTTTTTCAGCTTCTTCACAAATACGCGACATTGATTTTACGGCCTCATCAGGATAATGACCGATACTTGTTTCGCCCGACAGCATAACAGCATCAGTCCCATCAATAACCGCATTCGCGACATCAAAAACTTCAGCACGCGTAGGAATTTTATTTTCAATCATTGACTCCATCATCTGTGTTGCGGTAATGACAGCACGGTCCATATCTCGTGCTTTTTTAATTAAACTTTTTTGAATCGGCGGTAGTGCTGCATCTCCAACTTCCACACCCAAATCACCTCGTGCGATCATAATAACGTCAGATTCCTTTATAATTTCTTCGATATGATTAAGCGCATCAGCACGTTCGATTTTTGCAATTATCTGTGCATTACAATTACAATCTTTCATCATTTTGCGAGCTTTCTTTATATCTTTCGCATCCCTAGGGAAGGATATAGCAACAAAATCAACTTCAATTTTTGCTGCATGTTTCATATCTTCTATATCCTTATTTGTAAGAGCATCCGCAGATAAACCGCCACCCTGTAAATTTATACCCTTACTATTAGTAAGTTCACCACCAGTAATAACTTCACAATCGATGATATAGTTATCTATCGATAGAACACTTAAGACAATTTTTCCATCATCAATTAACAATCTATCATTTAATTTTAAGTCATTTGCAAGTTGCTTATAACTAATGCCAACTTGAGATTCATCTCCACTATCACTTGATAGTTTTGTATTAATTTTAAAATTTCCTCCTTCCTTTAATTGTATCTTTCCGCTTTTAAAATTTTCGATTCGAATCTTTGGCCCTTGTAAATCTGCAATTACAGCAACAGCATGCTTGTACTCTAATGAGAGACGACGAATTTTTTTCATTCGTTTTTCGTGATGGTTGTGTGTTTGGTGGGAGTAATTGAGGCGAAAAACATCAACACCTGCAGCAATAAGTTTTTCTAATACTCCTGGTTCATCCGTTGCAGGGCCAAGAGTTGCGATAATTTTTGTTCTTCTCATTTTATTTTAATTATTTAGATTCGTATTATTTTAGACATTTTGTATTTGTCTAAATATAAGCAGCTGGGAAAGTTATAATTCTCTAGCTTTCTCCATAGCAGCCCATGCACGTGCTGCTTCTTCAAGGATTGCAATAGCAGGAAGTTTTTTACCTTCTAGAAATTCAAGAAAGGCACCACCACCAGTTGAGATATAAGAAATATTTTTTTCAACTTTAAATTTAGAGATAGCGGCAATCGTATCTCCGCCACCAGCAATTGAGTAGGCATTGCTTGTAGCAATTGCCTTAGCAAGATACTTCGTGCCTTGACTAAATTGCTTAAATTCGAAAACACCAAGAGGACCATTCCAAACAATAGTTTTAGCTTTTAAAATAATTTCATTTAGTTGTTTTATCGTTTTAGGACCGACATCCATAATGATGTCATTTTTTTTAATCTTATTAATTGATGTTGTTTTAGCAATTGCGTTTTCATCAAAATTTTCACCAGTCACAACATCGACAGGCAGAGGTATAGCACAATTGTTTTTTTCGGCTTGTCTAATTAATTTCTCTGCAATTTTTACTAGGTTTGGTTCATAAAGGGATTTCCCAATCTCATATCCAGCAGCTTTCAAGAATGTATTAGCTATTCCTCCACCAAGAATCAGTTTATCAACTTTTTCAAAAAGTTTTTCAAGTATAGTTAGTTTCGTAGAGACTTTTGCTCCACCTATAATTGCTACAATTGGCTTGGCTGGTTTTCTCAACGCTTTAGTCAGGGCCTTTAGTTCATTAATAAGTAAAGGTCCCGCAGCGGATATAGATGCATATTTTGCGACACCATGAGTTGATGCTTGCGCCCGATGTGCGGTAGCAAAGGCATCATTAACATAAATTTGACAGAGTTTAGCCATTTTTCGCGATAGCTCATCATCATTGTTTAGTTCACCTTTTTCAAAGCGTACATTTTCGCAAAGCACAATTTGATGCTGCGACATTTCTATCCCATTCACCCAATCTTTTATAAGCGGAACCTCCATTCCTAAGTGATCACTTAATGATTTAGCAATTGGCATAAGCGAGAATGTTTCATCATGCCTGCCTTCCTCGGGGCGCCCTAAATGAGACATTATGATTATTTTACTACCTGCTTCGAGAATTTGTTTTAGCGTCGATAGTGTTGCTGTAATCCGTGTATCTTCGGCAATCTCACTATTTTTCATGGGGACGTTGTAGTCCTCACGAATTAGTACTGTCTTATTCGATAAATCAAGGTCAGCTATTTTTACCAGTATCGACATAATAAGGATCTTTATTTAGCTTTCATTAGCGCAATTGTTGTATCTAACATACGATTAGAAAATCCCCACTCATTATCATACCAAGCAACAACTTTTATTAAGTTCCCATTAATAACTTTCGATAATTCGGCATCATATATTGATGAAGCAGGATTATGATTAAAATCAACTGAAACTAGAGGCGCGTCATTATATTCGAGTACACCACTAAGGGAGGTTTCTGATGCTTGTTTCATTAGAGAATTAATTTCTTGTACCGTTGTTTCTCGCGCAGCTGCAAAGCTTAAGTCAACCATTGACACATTAATTGTCGGAACACGCACAGCATAACCATCTAGTAAACCATTTAATTCAGGTAAAACTAAACCGACCGCTGCTGCTGCGCCTGTTTTAGTCGGAATCATAGACATTGTTGCTGAACGCGCACGACGTAAATCTGTATGGTAAACATCAGTTAAGACTTGATCGTTTGTATAAGCATGTATAGTTGTCATAACACCAGAGAGCACGCCAATATTTTCATGCAAAACTTTTACGATAGGCGCTAGACAATTTGTTGTACAAGATGCATTTGAAATAACCGTATGTGTTGAACGCAGTACATCATTATTGACACCGTAAACAATAGTTGCATCAACGTCGCTCCCCCCTGGTGCCGATATAATTACTTTTTTTGCGCCACCATCAATATGTGCTTGTGCTTTAGTTTTACTGGTAAAAAAACCAGTTGATTCAATAACAACATCGACACCTAATTCGCCCCACGGTAACTTTGAAGGATCACGTTCAGATAGAACGCGAACTTTGTCACCATTTACGATCATGTAGTCATTCTCGATAGTAATAGATCCCGGAAACTTTCCGTGTGCAGTATCATATTGAGTTAGATGAGCGTTTGTATTTGTATCACCCAAATCATTTATTGCGACAATTTGAATTTCTTTAGTACGTTTTGATTCATAAAGAGCACGCATAATATTTCTTCCGATGCGCCCATAGCCATTTATACCTACTTTAATTGTCATTCTCTTAACTCCATTCTTAAATTTATTTTTTTTAGTCTTTGTTCATCTCCATCGATACTAGATAATCACCAATTACTTTCTTTAGATTCTGTTCTGTTAATCCAAAATATTCGAATACATTTTTTGCTGGCGCAGACTCACCAAAAGTATCTACCCCTAAAGCTAACCCATCTAATCCAACATATTTTTTCCAAAAATCGGTTACTCCGGCTTCAATAGCGACTCTACTACGACAAGCAAAGGGTAAAACAGTTTCTTGGTAATCTTCATCTTGTTTATCGAAAACATCAGTACTTGGCATCGATACAACACGCACTTTTCTATTTACTGAATTGAGTTCTATTGCTACATTAACTGCAATTTCAACTTCAGAACCGGTCGCTATAATTATAAGCTCTGGATCATCAGCTCCTTCTATTAGCGTATACCCACCACGCTTTATATCATTTAGTTGAGGCTCATTTCTGTTGATATGCTCTAAACTTTGCCGAGAAAACAACAAACTAGTCGGCCCATCTCGTCGCTCAATCGCGGCTTGCCAAGCAACTGTTGATTCTACTGCATCACAAGGCCTCCACAAGGACATATTTGGTATTAAACGCAGTGATGATGCTTGTTCTACCGCTTGATGAGTTGGCCCATCTTCGCCCAAACCAATAGAGTCATGTGTAAAAACAAAAATATTTTGAATGTTCATTAATGCGGCCATTCGTAGCGCATTTCTTGCGTATTCCGAAAACATTAAAAAGGTCCCAGAGTACGGAATAAATCCTTTATGCAGAGCAATGCCACTGTTTACGGCAGCCATTGCAAATTCACGGACACCGTATGAAATATAATTACCATTTTTGTTTTGATTACTAATAAGAACAGAACCTGACCAATTAGTTAAATTAGAACCCGTAAGGTCAGCAGAACCACCAATCATTTCTGGTAAATGTTTTGCATAGGCTTCTATCGCATTTTGAGATGCTTTTCGTGACGCTATTGATTCAGCTTTATCAACTATTGAATTTATGTATTCCTGTGCAATATTATTCCAGTCATTAGGTAGGCATCCTTTTATTCTGCGTTTGTATTCAGCAGCAAGCTCTGGATATTTTTTTTCATAAGCAGCAATTTTCTTTTGCCATACATCTTCCAACTCCTTTCCTTTAGACTTCGCATCCCATGCGACATAATATTCATCAGGAATTTTAAATGGCTCGTATTGCCAACCTAGTTTCTCACGGGTGAGCTGAATCTCTTCGTTGCCAAGAGGAGCTCCGTGGCTTGATTCTTTTCCAGCTTTATTAGGCGATCCCCAACCAATGACAGTATTGCAACAAAGAATGCTAGGCTGGTTTATATTTTCAATTGCATTCTCTAGAGCTATTTTAATTTCGTCGGGATTATGTCCATTAATATTTTGAATCACATGCCAGCCATAGGACTCGAAGCGGCTAGGAACATCTTCAGTAAACCAGCCTGAGATATCACCGTCGATAGAGATTTGATTACTGTCATATATTGTAATTAATTTACCCAAACCGAGCGTTCCCGCAAGCGAACATGCCTCGTGAGAGATTCCCTCCATTAAACAACCATCACCGACCGTGACATAGGTGTGGTGGTTAACAATGTCGAATTCATCTTTATTGAATTTTGCAGCGAGAACGGATTCTGCTAGCGCCATACCAACGGCATTAGCAAGTCCTTGGCCGAGTGGTCCTGTTGTTGTTTCTATGCCAGGTGCGTATCCATATTCGGGATGACCGGGTGTTTTAGAATGCAACTGTCTGAAATTTTTAATTTCCTCAATAGATAAGTCATAGCCAGTTAAATGTAACAGTGCGTATATAAGCATTGAGCCATGACCATTTGACATGACAAATCGATCACGATTATCCCAATTTGGATTGTTTGGGTTATGTTTTAAAAAGTCGTTCCAGAGAACTTCTGCAATATCAGCCATTCCCATAGGCGCGCCTGGGTGTCCTGAATTAGCGCGTTGCACTGCATCCATACTTAATGCACGAATTGCATTTGCTAGTTCATGCCTTGAAAGCATAATTTATCTCCTCTCGCAGGTTAAAAAGCCCATAAAAATGATAGTCAATCAGCGCTGTACAAAGTCTGGTGAAATTACCGCCAAAATATTCAGGCGGTCATAGTTTTAGCAAAAAAATCTTATAAAACTTGATGATGCAGACAGATTGTTTATCCAGATTTAATTGGATATTGTCGCCTACCTGTGGGATTGCGGCAAGTTTCTAGTATAACTATATTTTCCATTTGATAGAGCAACCGATACTCGGAATTTGTTCTCGTGGACCCTTCGATGTTTTTGCAACCTGCAACATAGCCTCTAGTAAATCATGCTTTGTATTTTTCTTAGCTGGCCTCATACCGCTTGTATCAAACCGACCCCTATATTGCAGTTTAAGAAATTTGTTGTAACCAAAAAAATCAGGCGTGCATACTGCATCGTACGCTTTTGCAACTTCTTGTGTTTCATCAAAAAGATATGGGAAGGGGAAATGATAATCGCTGGATATTTTTTTCATATTTTCAAAAGAATCTTCCGGGTAATCTTGCGGGTCATTAGACATAATAGCCAAACTGTTAATTCCAACATCCATTAATTTTAATACATCTTCTACTAATTCTGATTGAATTGCTTTGACATAAGGGCAGTGATTACAAATAAACATTACTAGAGTCCCATTATCTCCGGCGCAATCAGCTAATGACCATTCTTTGTCATCAGTTCCAAGGAGCGTGAAATCGATAGCTTTTTCATTAAAGTTGCAGACGGGAGTTTCTGTTAAAGCCATAAATTTATATTACCTAATATAAAAATTAATGTAAGAATTTTTATCTTTTCAAGAATTTATTTTTTTAATTCGTGAGAAATTTCTTGAATAAGGATAGAATTATGATCATAAAAATTATAAGCAATATGGAATATTAATGACTAATATTAATTTATTTACTTCAGAATCTGTTTCTGAGGGCCATCCTGACAAAGTTGCAGACCAAATTTCCGACTCGATTGTCGATGCAATATTTAGTGAAGATACCACTGCGCGTATTGCCTGCGAGACGATGATTAATACTGGCATGGTTGTGTTGTCAGGTGAAATTACAACATCTGCAAATATTGATTATCAAACAGTGGCACGTAATACGATACGCGAGATTGGTTATACATCAGAAGCCATGGGTTTTGATTCAGATAGTTGTGAGATTTTGGTTTCAATTGATAAACAATCCCCCGATATAGCTCAAGGTGTTAATGAAGGAGAGGGAATGGATTTAGACCAAGGCGCTGGTGATCAGGGGTTAATGTTTGGCTATGCCTGCAATGAGACCGATGTGTTAATGCCATGTCCAATTACCTATTCCCATTTACTGGTTAAAAGGCAAGCTGATATTCGAAAGAGCGGTCAGCTAAATTGGCTAAGGCCAGACGCCAAATCACAAGTTACCGTCTCATATGAGGATAGTAAGCCGATATCGATTGATACTGTTGTTTTATCCACCCAGCATGACCCCGATATTGAACATACAGATATAGAAAAAGCCGTCATCGAAGAAATCATCAAACCTGTTCTTCCAGAAAATATGATTACCAGTAAAACGCGCTACTTAGTAAACCCGACGGGTCGTTTTGTGATAGGCGGTCCTGTTGGAGATTGCGGATTAACAGGACGTAAAATAATTGTCGATACATATGGTGGTATGGCTCGTCATGGCGGCGGTGCTTTCTCAGGCAAAGATCCCTCAAAGGTTGACCGCTCTGCTGCTTATGCGGCTCGTTATGTTGCTAAGAATATTGTTGCAGCGGGACTCGCTGAACGCTGT
The DNA here is from genome assembly GCA_913045195.1 of uncultured Legionellales bacterium. Classification (GTDB taxonomy): domain Bacteria; phylum Pseudomonadota; class Gammaproteobacteria; order Eutrophobiales; family Eutrophobiaceae; genus UBA11869. The sequence goes on from CAJWQR010000013.1 coordinate 22,297, forward strand.
GAATTACAGATCTCATATGCTATTGGTGTAGCAGAACCAACTTCAATTAGTATTGAAACATTTGGGACAGGTAAGTTAGAGCAGGAGAAATTAATTGGGGCTATTCGTGACAATTTTGATCTTAGGCCTAAAGGCATTATTAATATGCTTGGTTTATTAAGGCCTATCTATCAGCAAACCGCAGCCTATGGGCACTTTGGTCGTTCAGATATTGATTTACCTTGGGAAAGAACTGATAAGGCAGATATTCTTAAGCAACAATTAACGTAATTTTTTGAAACTTAAAGCGGAGAGTACTATACTTCGTCGCTGATTAAACAAAAACGTCTTGCTGAGGAGCGTTGCAACGGATTTATCCGCTAGGCTCAGATAAGGACGAAAAAATTTCAACGGCGCTCGCTTATTTTGTTTAGTAAGGAGAAACAACATGAGCGTAGCAGCTACATCTATCTCATCTAATTATCACGTCGCTGATATTTCCTTGGCCGATTGGGGCCATAAAGAAATACGTATCGCTGAAACTGAAATGCCTGGATTAATGGCAATTCGAAAAGAATACGCGAAAACAAAACCTCTTAAGGGAGCGCGTATTGCAGGCTCGATACACATGACCATTCAAACTGCTGTTTTGATTGAAACACTACGCGCCTTAGGCGCAGAGGTTCGCTGGGTATCATGTAATATTTTTTCAACGCAGGACCACGCCGCCGCCGCAATTGCTGACCAGGGCATCCCTGTATTTGCGTATAAAGGCGAAACACTCGAGGAGTATTGGGATTATACCCATCGGATTATGACTTGGTCAGATGGCGGTTCCCCTAATATGATTTTAGATGATGGCGGTGACGCAACATTACTATTAATTCTCGGCACGAAAGCTGAAACAGATCCATCTGTTATCGAAAACCCAGGCTCAGAAGAAGAAGTTTGTATGTTCGCTTCAATCAAAAAGAGACTAGCAGAGGACAGCAATTTTTATTCACGCACGCTATCTTCAATTCAAGGCGTGACGGAAGAAACAACAACCGGGGTTCAACGTCTATATCAAATGAAAAAGAAGGGCGAGCTACCATTCCCCGCTATTAATGTAAATGATTCAGTAACAAAATCTAAGTTCGATAATTTATATGGTTGTCGAGAATCATTAGTTGACGGCATCAAGCGAGCAACCGATGTCATGGTTGCTGGAAAGGTTGCGTTAGTTTTGGGTTATGGTGATGTCGGTAAGGGGAGCGCTCAATCATTGCGTGGTCTTGGCGCAACTGTTTGGATTACTGAAATTGATCCAATTTGCGCATTGCAGGCTTCCATGGAAGGTTTCCGTGTTGTATCTCTGGAAGACGTTATAGATAAAGTTGATATCTTTGTTACAGCAACTGGTAATTTTAATATCATTCGTCATGAGCATATGGTTGGCATGAAAGACCAAGCAATTGTTTGCAATATTGGCCATTTTGATAATGAAATAGATATCGCGAGTTTGGAAAAATATGAGTGGGAAGAAATAAAACCACAAGTTGACCATGTTATTTTCCCCGATGGTAAACGTATTATACTGCTAGCTAAAGGTCGTTTGGTTAATTTAGGTTGTGCAACAGGCCACCCAAGTTTTGTGATGTCAAATTCATTTACCAATCAGGTTTTAGCTCAGATTGAATTATTTACTCATAATAAAGATTATGAAAATGATGTTCATGTTCTACCAAAACACCTTGATGAGAAAGTTGCCCGATTACATCTTGAAAGAATTGGGGCAAAGCTTACGATTTTAACTAAAGAGCAGGCCGATTATATTAATGTTGATGTCGATGGACCTTATAAGCCAGAGCTTTATAGGTATTAACAGTTAATGGAATCACAAAAAAAATATAAACCACAATTTAGTTTTGAGTGTTATTCCCCTAAAACACCAGAATCAGTGACTTATCTGCAGAATGTACAGTTGGAGTTAGCCCAGTTAAACCCAGATTTTTTTTCTGTGACTTACGGTGCGGGTGGGAGCACACGCAATATGACTTTTGAAACTGTCTTGGATATTCGTGATAAGACGGGAGTTGAATCAGTGCCGCATATTTCCTGTGTCGGCAATTGGAGTGACGACATTAAAAATATGTTACAGAATTATATCGATAATGATATTAAACGTATTGTCGTACTTCGCGGAGACTTACCTTCCGGTACAGTCGGGTATGGAGAGTTTCAACATGCAAATGAACTGGTTGAGTTTATAAGAAAACAAACAGGTGATCATTTTCATATTGAGGTAGCTGCTTACCCAGAATTTCACCCTCAAGCGAAAAGCGCAAAGGCAGATATTGATAACTTCAAAAGAAAAGTTGATGCGGGCGCAAACGGCGCTATTACACAATATTTTTTTAATCCCTTTTCGTATTATCGCTTTGTTGAGCAGTGTGAAAAACAAGATATTGATATACCGATTGTTGCAGGTGTAATGCCAATCACCAATTGTACACAACTGGTCCGATTTTCTGAGGGTTGTGGTGCGGAGATACCACGCTGGGTACTAAAACAATTACAAGGCTTTGGAGACGATCGTGAATCCATATTTAAATTTGGAGTCGATGTCGTAACCGAGTTATGCGACCAATTGCTTAGTAATGGCGTACCCGGTCTTCACTTTTTTACTATGAATAAATCAGCCGCCAGCAATCTTATCTGGAAGAATCTTGGATTAGACCGAAGAGCTCTTCATTAAGCTCGGATATGAGCCATATTTAAAACTATTTCTCAGTTTTTAGTTTAGTCTTAATATAATCAGAGTGAGAGACGTGTAATAAATCTGCGATTTTTCTAATGTAGTATTCTTCATATTTATGAATATAAGCATCGGCGTAGGCTACTCGCCACAAGTTTTCAATAATATTAGTTTTTTCAGAAGTTGAAAGTTCGTTATTAATTGTTTCTGAAAATTCATGCAATGAGATAGCGCGATCAACCTCATCTTCTGCCAAAGATATGAGTGTATCTATTTTTGTTTCATCGAGGTCAAATTTTTCTAATAATATTTTTTTTATTGTTTTGTATTCTTCACCCCCAGTATTTTCATCAGCCAAACTAATTTCAATCATTAAAACAGCCGTGGCTAATTCTATTTTATTTTTATGTGGTATGTTTTCATTAGCAGATTCTTGGAAAAAATTATCTAAATAAGATTTTAAATTATTAATCATCGGACTAATTATTTATATTAGCTGAAGAATATTTTCCATCTAAAAAATTATCGAAGTAGTAGTTAATGAGCGGGTGATTGATGGGTAAAATTGATTTAGCATCTATAAGATTTTGTTCGGCAACATAAGTGACCTGTTCTGTATCGTCTTTTAAAACATGATACCATGGCGAATCTTTAGGTGGTTTTGATTTTGCTATTTCTTCATACCATTCATTTGTGAGACTAAAAATTGGGTCTACATCAAATATTACGCCACGGTAATTAAATTTCTCGTGATGAATAATTTGACCGATTGAGAATTTTGCTTCTTTCATGAAAAAAATTTGTTGTTTGATATTACCATTAAAATATACTTTAACTTTTAAAATTAAAAATAATTATACATATTTTAAATACAAATTCAGTTATTAAAAATGGTTAAATAATGCGAGTACCACGAGTTTTCATTGATCAAAAAGTCGTTCCCGGAGATTCTATTTTTTTATCGATAGATAAAACGCATCATATCTTACATGTCCTACGACTTCATGTCGGAGACCAAGTAAAGTTGTTTAATAATTCTGGGTTTGAGTTTATAGCAAAAATTATTGAAGTGAAAAAGAAAGCCATCCGGGTTGAAGTAGGAGAGAGCAGTCAATGTGAAAACGAGTCACCGTTAGAGATTGCTTTATATTTGGCAGTTTCGCGCGGCCCACACATGGATTTTTCAATACAAAAGGCTGTTGAACTTGGCGTCAAAGTGATAATTCCTATTATCTCTGAATTTAGTAATGTAAAGTTAACGGGTGCTCGTGTAGATAATAAAATAACGCATTGGGAAAAGATAATTATCGGAGCAGCTGAACAATGCGGTCGTAATACATTGGCAGAATTACAAAGTCCCAGGACCTTCAACGAATCGATTCATTTAGATAATAATTCAAAAAAACTTATTTTACATCCAGGTGTTGGACAAACAATGTCAAAAATTAACATCAAGAATAGCAAATTGGCACTCATGATTGGGCCGGAAGGTGGTTTTAGCGACGAAGAATTCCAAAAAGCTCTAGATAATAATTATATTCCAGTTAATTTAGGACCTAGAATATTGAGAACCGAAACCGCAGTTGTTTGTAGTTTAAGTAACGCGCAGCAATTATGGGGAGATTTAAATTAATAAAATGATAGCAAATCAAAATTTAATTGTGCCACATATTACAACTGCGTTAACCGGCCCCTTACAAAACTTAGAGCGTATTATACTCAATAACCAGACAACAATTGAGTCTTGGTTTAGAAATGCCTGGCGCGATGTTCAGATACCCTTTTACGCTTCAGTTGATATACGAAATTCAGGTTATAAGATAGCGCCAGTTGATACTAATTTATTTCCATCAGGATTTAATAATCTCAATTCATCGTTTGAATCGTTATGTATTCATGCCGCACAGATGGCTATTGAACATACTCAATTACCGATTGATAAAATATTAATTATTCCTGAAAATCACACACGGAATTTGTTCTATTTGGAAAATATCGCCAGTCTTCAATCAATAATTAAAAAGGCCGGGTTTGAAGTACGGATTGGCACCTTAATGGAAGACATCAGTACCCCAACACGCATCGAACTTGATTCTTCAAACACAGTTTTACTAGAACCCATACGTCGAGATCAAAATCGCATATTAGTAGATAATTTTAATCCAGATTTAATACTGCTCAATAATGATCTTACAGGGGGTGAGCCCGATATGTTCAAGAATATTGAACAGAAAATAACACCGCCGACAAGTTTAGGCTGGTCATCTCGTCTTAAGTCTAACCATTTTAATTTTTATCAAAAAGTTGCAAAAGAGTTTGCTGAATTGATTGGCATAGATCCTTGGTTAATTGATCCAATGTTTCGTAATTGTGGAAAAGTAGATTTCATGAAACGTGAGGGCGTTGATTGCTTATCTAGTAATGTCAAATCATTACTAGAGACAATCAATACTAAATATAATGAACACGATGTTGATTACGCTCCGTTCGTTATGGTTAAAGCGGATGCGGGAACTTATGGCATGGGGGTGATGTCCATACGAAGTCAGGATGAAATCTCCAAATTAAACCGTAAGGAACGAACTCGAATGGCAACAACTAAAGAAGGGCAGAAAGTCAGTCAGGTTATTATTCAAGAGGGTGTCTATACGCATGAAACTTGGGGCGATGAAGAGACTGTTGCCGAACCAGTTGTTTATATGATGGACCGTCAGGTAGTGGGCGGCTTTTATCGCGTGCATGGAAAACGTACCACGAGTCAGAATTTAAATACACCGGGGATGCGTTTTGAACCTTTGGCGTTTCTAGATTGTTGTAGTACTCCGGAACCCAATTTAGAAGCGGATTGCCATCAAAATCGATTTTATACCTACGGTGTCATAAGCCGTTTAGCTCTGCTTGCGGCGTCACATGAAATCATGAATGCGATAAGCTGAGCTTAGGCTATACTGTTAACTAACTTGAAATATTACCATCACAACTAAGATATGACTTCTGATAAGACAAAAAAGCCCTGGGACGGAAGATTTACAGTGCCGACCGATGAGTTCGTTGAGCAATTCACCGAATCGGTTTCCTATGACAAGCGATTGGCGCATTATGATATTGCCGGTTCGATTGCACACGCCCAGATGTTGGCGAAAACTAACATTATTAGTAAAAAAGAAGGCGATGAAATTATTGCTGGTCTGAAACAAATCGAAGAAGAAATAACATCCGAACAATTTAAGTGGTTAACAACACTTGAAGATGTTCATATGAATATTGAAAACGCATTGGTAGAACGGATTGGCGATGTGGGTAAAAAATTACATACAGCACGCTCAAGAAATGACCAAATTGCCACGGATATGCGTCTTTATCTGCGTGATGAAATCGATGATATTGTTCTGAAACTCAATGAAGTTATAACAGCACTGATTACGCTTGCTGATGAATATCACGATACCATTATGCCGGGATTAACTCATATGCAGTCTGCCCAGCCGGTAACCTTTGGACATCATCTTTTGGCTTGGGTTGAGATGTTATTGAGGGATCGTTCACGACTTTCGGATTGTCGTAAAAGAATTAATGTACTCCCTTTAGGTTCAGCAGCCCTAGCGGGGACAACTTATCCCATCGACAGAAACTATGTGGCAAAGCTCTTAGGTTTTGATGATGTGACACAGAATTCATTGGATTCGGTAAGTGACCGTGATTTCGCGATTGAATTTTTAGCATGTGCGAGTCTTATTATGATGCACTTATCCCGGTTCTCTGAAGAACTCGTGCTATGGATGTCAGAGGCGAATCATTATATCGATTTGGATGATGCCTGGTGTACGGGGTCATCCATCATGCCGCAGAAGAAAAATCCTGATATCCCCGAATTGGTAAGAGGTAAAACCGGTCGTGTCTACGGTGATTTAATGGCACTCTTAACTTTAATGAAGGCTCAACCATTAGCCTATAACCGGGATAATCAAGAGGATAAGGAGAGTTTGTTCGATGCTGTTGATACAGTAAGAATGTGTCTTACCGCCTATGTTGGTTTAGTTTCGGCCATTACCGTAAGACATGACGATATGCGTCAGGCCGCTGAAGAAGGTTTCGCAACAGCAACCGATCTTGCTGATTATTTAGTTGTTCAGGGATTACCTTTTCGTGATGCACATGCGGTTGTAGGCAAGGTTGTGCAATATGCTATTGAAAAAAATAAATCACTGCCTCTACTATCATTACCTGAATTTCAGCAGTTTTCTGAGCTGATTAAAGATGATGTGTTTGTGGTTTTAAAGCTTGAAGGTTCTGTGTCAGCAAGAAATCATATTGGCGGTACTTCACCAGAACAAGTTAAGGCACAAGTATCGCGTCTTAAAAAGCTAATATAAAATAAATCTGAGTAAACATTAAATGAAACTACTAATTAAATTAGTTATTGGTTTTAGTATTATTTTAATTATTTCGATTAGCCTCATTGTAATCATATTAGTAAATTTTGATCCGAATAATTATAAGGACACAATTGCCGCTAAAGTGAATGAACAGACCGGGCGCAGTCTGAGCATTAGTGGCGATATTAATCTGACTTTTTACCCTTGGTTAGGTATTAATGTTGAGGGTATCAGTTTAAGTAATGCAGCCAATTTTGGCGATGCACCATTTTTGGAAACAAAAACCATAAAGGCTCGTGCAAAATTATTACCGCTCTTTAGAAAAGAATTAGAAATGGATACTCTCATTTTGCATGGCGCAAAAGTAAATTTGGCCAGAGATGCTAAGGGAGTAAATAATTGGGATGATTTACTAAATTCTAAGAATAAAAAACAAAATACAAATCAGAATTTACCATTTGCAGCACTTATATTGGGCGGTATTGATATAAAGGATGCAAATATCCGCTGGCGAGACATGCAGCAGGGCGTTGAATACAATATTACAAATACAAATATTCATACCGGCGAATTAAAGCTAGGCGAACCAATAGATATTACCGCCTCTTCGAAGATTGCGGCCTCAAAACCGGCGATATCATCATCCATTCAGTTTAAAGGCACGGTCTCCTATGAGGACAATGGCGATATTTTAGTATTAAAGCCGATGTTACTGGAGGCAGTTGTTCGTGGTAAGGAAATCCCGGGCGGAGAAACTTCGTTAAAACTGAGCTCTGAAGTTAAAATGAATTTTGATGAGGATACGGCTGAGATTAATTCGTTAGATTTAACAGCTTTCGATACCCAAATAAAAGGACAAACAAAGGTCTCGAGTTTATTGTCAGGCGCTCCGGAATTTACCTCAAAAATTTCTATCAATGGTAAAGACCTACCCCGACTTTTTAAAATTGCTGAAATAGAACCACTGGCAAGTGAATTAGCGAAGTTACCAAATAAAACATTCAATGTGAACGCATCACTACACGCAGATTTAGAAAACAAAGACCTGAATATCGATGAACTAGTGCTGAATGTTTTTGGTAATAAAATTAATTCAGAAATATATGCACGTCATTTAACAACAGATACTCCAGCTGTGAGAGGAAAATTAAATGCTAGTGGCCCGGACTTACCCTCTCTAATTAAAATCGCGCTTCAGTTTTCTGGCCAGAATAAAAAAGAAATTAACTCACTTACAAAACAACTTGCTTCAACACCTAAATTATTTAATGTTGAAACAGTATTCGATGTTGATTTAAAAGCAGGCATTGCAGATATCCCAAGCCTATCAATTAAAGCACTTGGTATGTCGTCAACCGCCAAACTAAAGGCAAGAAAAATAAATTCAAGCACACCAATACTCAATGGTGAATTGGAGGCGAGCGGGCCAGATTTACCGTTAATTATTCAGATTGTTCAAGGAATACAAAAGACCGATAGTGAGTTTTCAAAAATATCAAAGAACTTGGGTAAAGTTAAAAGTAAAAGTTTTAATATGAAAACAAGTTTCGATGCTGATCTTTCATCGGGCAAGATTGATCTGCCGTCATTAAGTTTTGATACATTAGGAATAAGTATTAGTGGTAATTTAAAAGGTAAAAATATTCAGAAAAATAGCGGTAGCATGAAGGGTAGTATTTCAATTATCAGTAAAACCCCCAAACCGTTATTAATTGCACTTGGCCAGACCGATATTGCTCAAGTCCTGCAATCAATCGATATTAATACTGGCATCGGCGGCAATACCAGTAGCGTTAAGCTGAAGCCGTTATCACTTAGTGCTGTTTTTTCCGGAAAGAATATTCCAAATTCACCTGTTGAACTAAAAATACGTGCGGATTCAGAAATAAATCTTGAGAAAGAAATATTAAATTTAGACTCATTGCAAGTTAGTGGCTTGGGACTTGATGTCAAGGGTAAAGTAAAAGCCTCTAAATTTAAAACAAACCCAACCTATACAGGACAAATTGCAGTCGCACCTTTTAACTTAAAGGAGTTCTTGCAAACCTTAAACAAGGAAGCTCCAAATATTGCTGATAAAAATGCGCTAAAACATGTTGCAGTCAAAAGTGATTTTGCAGGAGAGAAAAATAAACTTTCCCTTAAAAAGATGAAAGCAGAATTAGATGAAACTAAATTACAGGGCGATATTAATATAAAGAGTTTTATGCCCTTGGCAGTAGAATTTGGAATGGGTGTCGATAAGCTAAATGTTGATCGCTATTTACCCAAGCAGGAAAAATCAAAACAACAAAAATCACCAAAGCAATCAAAACCAATCACCCCGGAGACTGCCGCTGTTGCCACTGTAACGAATGTACCCACCCAAGCACTACAGACGTTAAACATCAAAGGAGACTTAGCAATAGGAGAGTTGGTATTTTCTAACGCTAAACTTTCAGATATAGCGCTTAGTATCAATGCGGCTGACGGACTGATTGAATTAAATCCCGTGTCAGCAAGGCTCTATCGGGGAACTTATTCGGGTAATATTGTACTTAATGCAAAAGATAAAACACCAAATTTAACAATGCAATCAAAACTAGCAGCCGTACAAACGGGACCTCTGTTAAATGATGTGATGGGTACGGCTGATCTTTTGGGCGAAGCCAATATTAATCTTTCATTGAGTAGTGTGGGGGCAGATATCAATCAATTAAAAAGCTCACTCTCAGGCAATGGAGATATTATATTTAAGGATGGAATTTTAAAGGGTGTTGATATTGCTAATACGCTACGACAGATAGAGATGATGTACGAGTCAAAACGTTTTGGTGCTATAGAAACAACCGGAGATACACAATTTAAATCATTGACCGCTACCCTCAATATTAAAAACGGAGTTGTTGATAACAATGACCTCTTATTGAGTGCGGCCGGTTTTAAAGTTAACGGAAAAGGAATGTTAATAAATCTCAATGATGAGACGTGGAAGTATAATATGAATGTTGTGGTTGATAACTCTACGGCAACTAAGGGCGAGGAGAAATATAATATTGGCGGCTATGATATTTTAATAAAATGTAGGGGTAAGGTTATTAATAAGCTCTGTATGCCGGATATCGGTTCTATGATTGAGGCTATCTTTAAGGAAACCACAAAAGAAAAACTTTTAGATAAGCTTGGAATTAAAATTCCAGGTCTTGAGCCAAAGAAAGAAACACCAAAGGAAGAAACACCAAAG
>CAJWQR010000014.1 GCA_913045195.1 uncultured Legionellales bacterium
CAGTGGATTTTTAATCCATTGGTCGGGCGTTCGAATCGCCCACGGCCCACCATTTCTTATAACCTGAGTAGCGCTTATCTATTAGGATTTTTTATGGCGCGTATTATACTTTTTATTATTTTTATCAATGGAAGTTTTAGTGGTGTATTCGCTGAGTCTCAGCGACTGAGATTAGCCGTAACCACAAGCACCGAAAATTCGGGATTAATTGCCAAAATAAATCCACTTTTTGAACAAAAACATAATGTTAAGGTCGATATTATTGCTGTAGGGACAGGCAAGGCAATACGTTTGGCCAAAAATGGTGACGTCGATTTAATTTTTGTTCACGCTCCAGAAGCAGAGCAAGAGTTTGTTGCTGAAGGCTATGGTATTGAGCGTTTACCAGTAATGAAAAATGACTTCATTATTGTCGGGCCAAAAAATGACCCTGCAAGATTAAAAGATTCAAAAAATATATATGATGCAATGGCACAATTGATAAAAACCCAGCACATATTTATTTCTCGCGGTGACAATTCTGGTACGCATAAAAAAGAGAATTTTCTCTGGAAGATGATAGATGAAAAGCCTGTTGGAGATTGGTATTTTTCGGTAGGACACGGTATGGGCCATACAATTATTATGGCAAATGAAAAACAGGCCTACACACTATCTGATAGGGGGACCTATCTTACCTATAGAGATAAAATAGAGCTTGATATTGTTTTTGAAGGCGATCATCAACTTATTAATCCTTATCATGTTCTTATAGTTGCGCCAGCAAAGCACCCACATGTTAAGATTGATTTAGCTAGAAAGTATTCTGAATTTTTAAGGAGCGAAGAAGGGCAGAATATAATACGAAATTTTAAAGTACATGGAGAAGTATTATTTACTCCTAATTCATATTGAACCTTAAATTAGTAGTTATTATTTTTATTTTTTAGTTTTATGAAATAAAAAATTGTAAAAAGCAAAATTACACAAAAGCTTATCCAGCCAAAAGTTGAGTTATATGGGCTTACCAGATAATCAAAATCACTACTATTTGTTCGGTTAGTAAAGTAATCTGCTATTTTTATTAACACCACAATGCCTGCATGAGCACCTATACAAGCTGCAATATTTTTATGTTTTAGGCGTAATAGACCTAAGAGTACGCCGAAAATAAATAGAGTTAGAAAGTAATCCATAATCGCCCACTCGTGAAAACGTCGAAATGCATCTGGCATCATTTTAATTCCCGTTAGCCACCCAATACCTGTATCTGTAATTAAATCAGGGTAACGAACAAAATGAACTGCTGCATACACAAAACTTGTAAATAGAATAGTGATGAAGCCCCCGGTTTTTTTATAAAGGCCTGAAAAAAAAGCACCTCGAAAAATTAATTCTTCAATTAATGCGATTAATAGACCAGTGAGCAATACTTTCGATAAAAAAGAGATATTAGAAAATATCCATAGACCACGGTAAGAGTCGAGTTCATGTATTTTAAGAATAAATAAGATAATCTCGATGATTAACATAATGGATATTCCATAAAAGAACCCATTAACAAGACTCATTAAAAACTTATTACATTTACCACTAAAACCAAACGCATTAAATGAGAGTAGATTATTTATTTGCAGGTATATAAAGCAAGTTATTACACCACTAATCAAGGTTGCATAATTTAAATATTTACGAAAAGCAAGATCAAGTATCGGGTCAAGAAGTAATTTTAATGGATAGGCTAATAATGCACCGATGACAAAAGTCAGGGCAACAAAGAAACTAAAAGAAATTATTGCACGCATTAGAAAGTTATTTTTTTCAAAACAGTAATTATTATATTACAGTTTCTAGTGAGTCAGTATTATCTTTGCTGTCAAACCAGGAAATTTCGATTTTATCTCCGATATTTGAATTTTTAAACATGAATGAAAGATAAGGGTTTTTAGAGACAGCACGGCTCCAATCACATGAAAAAATAACCTCAGCATTATGTTTAACTAATATTTTTTTAATGTAATGCTGAGGCACGCGCTCACCAGTTTCAATATCTATTCTAAAACCTGTTTCCATTGGGTGTCGTATAATTGCGCGCACCGTTGTAATATTATTTCTTGTTTTTGATTTTAGTCTAATCGTCGATGCCATTTAGCCACACCCATTTTCGTGAACAATAATAAATTTTTTAGTCATATAAAGCATTTCGTTAGAATTAATAACAACGATAATATTTGAGGGCTCGCTTACTTTAATTCTTGTTGAAACAAAACCAATACAATTTGACGATAAATCAAAATTAGCTATCAGAGGATTTGGGTTTTTATCAGCAAATATTGTAATCGCCTTTACATTTTGCAAACTGGTTTCAACTTTGACCGGAACAACTGCCCCATTTTCAACTTCATCGTAAACATCTATTTTGATTTGATTTGATTCATGAATTATTTGTTTTGGGAAATAGGCATTAATTGCAGTATTAAAATCTTTTGCCGAGAAAGCAGTTTGGTTCCATTCTGCAAAAGTTTTGATTGGCGTTACTAAACTAGATGCAAATATTGCTGCAGTGGAAGTTAAAATTTTTAGAAATTTTCTGCGTAACATTAAATGTGTTCTTTTTAAAAATATGTTTTTAAAGTTTGATGTCTTCTTCTAATTCGAGTTCATATTCAAGTTCTGATAAACGAGCTATCACACGTTGTTCTTGATAGTAATCCATCTTATATCTTTGTTTTATGAATTTTAATTTTTCTACTGCAAGTTTAGTTTCACCTGCTAAATAATAAAACTCAGATTGCAGTATAGCAGTTTCAATTTCATTCCCGAGCATACTTTCGGCTTGGCCAAGTAGCGCATAAGAGTTTAAATCATGACTATGATGGCGCTCATATTTTTTTATAATATCACGCGTTTCTTTTGCTTTTCCTACATCCATCAAGGCACGACCATAAGCCATGATTACAGGCTTGTAGTCAGGATAAAGTTCATAGGCTTTTTTATAAATACGAAAAGCAGAATCATATTTTGATTGCTCGGTTTCAAGTTTTGCCGCTAACAATAAATAGGAAACATCATTAGCGTCATTTTTAAGTAAATGCTTAATTTGTTGATTTGCATGTGCATAGGCACTATCTAAGATATAGGCGTGAGCTAATCCATAACGTATCGGTAATTTTTCACTCAAGCCCCCTTCATTTTTTTCAAGCCGATTACGTAAAAATAAAATAGCTTCTCTGGGCGTTTTTAATGTTTTTGCTAATAGTTTATAGCGTATAAGCTCATAGGCATGTGAATTTTTAAATTTTTTTTCAGGATAAGATTCTGCTCGCGAACGTGAGTCTGCGATACGAGATGTGGTTAAGGGATGTGTGCGAAAAAAATCCGGAGCACTACTTTGTGAAAATTTTGATATTTTTTGTAATCTTTCAAAAAACTCCGGCATCCCTCTCGGGTCATAGTCTGACTTTGCCAACAGACTAATACCTATTCGATCCGCCTCTTCTTCGTTTTCACGAGTAAAATTAATTTGATTTTGTACATTAAAGCCTGCAATTCCAGTGATTGCTGCCTGGCCTGCGGCCGGATCTTGGGTAGCAATAATTAATGCCCCAATCATTGCTGCTGCAGTAGGAAGGCTAAACTTTTTTGCCTCTTCGAACATACGGGCGAGGTGTCTTTGAGTTACATGTGCGATTTCGTGCGCAACAACACCTGCAAACTCACTCTCACTTTCAGAATTTAAGATAACCCCACTATTAATACCAATCATACCTCCAGGCCCCGCAAAAGCATTAATTACCGGATTATCAATCATAAAAAACGTGAAAGGTTGTTCAGTATTATCACTATGCGAACTTAAGTTATATCCGAGCGTTTGGATGTATGATTCAACTTCAGGGTCATCGATGATGCGAGAAAACTGACGAACTTGTTTTAAAAACATTTGCCCGAGTCGTCGTTCATAACTGGGCGAGATCACACTACCCGCGGAATCACCAAAGTCAGGCAAACTGATATTTTCATTGGCTGCAAATAGTGCGTTTGGCAGCATTATAAACAAGAAGGCAAATATCTTTCTTATTTTTTGACAATTATGACTAGAAAAATGCATTTAAAATTAGTTAACCCGTTATCTTTATGAAAACCTATTTCCGTTTGTTTAGTTTATCATTGTAAACTATCACAATAGTATAGACCGAGTTTTTCGTATATTGGTTTCAGAAAGAATGCCTAATTTAGGAGTAAATATTTATGACTGAGGCAAAAAATGCATTCTATGCACAATCTGGAGGCGTTACTTCCGTAATCAACGCCAGCGCATGCGGAGTTATAGAAACGGCGAGAAAAAACCCTGACAAAATTGCTAATGTCTATGCTGGAAGAAATGGCATTATCGGCGCTCTAATGGAAGATCTTATCGACACAAATCAAGAAACTGAAGCTGATATAGCGGCGTTGAAATTTACGCCATCAGGGGCATTTGGCTCATGTCGTTACAAACTGAAAGCGTTTGAAGAAAACATGGTTCAATATGAGCGTCTGATAGAAATTTTTAAAGCACATAATATTGGATATTTCTTTTATAATGGTGGTGGTGATTCAGCTGATACTTGTTATAAAATTTCAAAGCTTTCAGAAAAAAAAGATTTTCCGATTCAAACGATTCATATCCCAAAAACTGTTGATAACGATTTACCAATTACAGATGTTTGCCCTGGTTTTGGTTCAGTTGCAAAGTATATTGCGATATCAACCAGAGAAGCTTCATACGACGTTTCTTCCATGGCAAAGACATCAACAAAAGTTTTTGTAATCGAAGTTATGGGTCGTCACGCAGGTTGGATCGCTGCTGCTGCTGGTTTAGCGGCTGATAAGAATAATGATATACCTATTGTGATTCTTTTCCCCGAAATAGAATTTAATCAAGAAAAATTTATCGCAAAGGTAGATGTTAATGTTAAGAAATATGAATATTGTTCTATTGTTGTTTCCGAAGGCGCGCGTTGGCCTGACGGGAAGTTTCTTGCTGAACAAGGCACGCATGATGCTTTTGGTCATGCACAACTTGGTGGTGCCGCACCTGTTGTTGCCAACATAGTTAAGGAAGCATTAGGCTATAAATATCATTGGGCAGTGGCTGATTATTTACAACGCTCAGCAAGGCATATTGCTTCGAAGACGGATGTTGAACAAGCCTATGCCTTGGGTAAAGCAGCTGTTGATATGGTAATTGCAGGAGAAAATGCAGTGATGCCAACAGTTGTTAGGAAATCTGATAGTCCGTATGTTTGGGAAATTGGTAGAGCAAAACTCGAAGATGTTGCTAATGTTGAAAAAAAAATGCCAAAGGAATTTATATCAGATGATGGTTTTGGCATTACGGAGGCCTGCCGTCGTTATTTATTACCATTGATAGAAGGCGAAGATTATCCTCCCTATAAAAATGGAATGCCACAATACGTCACACTTAAAAATAAATCTGTTGCTAAAATTGTGAATACTAAATTTAGTTTATAGTTTTTTAGAATTACCCATGCCCGAGACGCTTTACTATGTTCATGACCCGATGTGTAGTTGGTGTTGGGCTTTTAGATTGTCATACAACGCACTACAAGAAAAAATCCCAAAGGGAATAAATGTAGTTCGTTTACTCGGAGGTCTTGCGCCGGATAGTAATATCCCAATGCTTGATGTAACACGTGACTATGTAATAAAAAATTGGCAGACTATTGAGACGCAGGTTCCAAAAACTAAATTTAATTATGATTTTTGGGTAAAATGTAAACCGCGTCGTAGTACCTACCCAGCATGTCGCGCAGTTATCGCAGCGCGAAAACAAAAAAAAGAATTTGATATGAAAATGACCTTAGCAATTCAAACAGCCTATTACTTACATGCACGAAATCCATCAGACTATGAAACGCTAGTTGAATTAGCAGGAGAGATTGGTGCTGATAAAAATAAGTTTGCAAAAGATATTATTTCACCAGAGACAGAGTATATTTTAAAAAAAGAAATAAAACAGTCCCAAAGTTTAGATCTGAAAACGCTACCTAGCTTACTCTTTGTTGATGGGGATAAAAAATTAAAAATAGAACTAGATTATCTTGACGTAAAAGCGATGTTGAATCAGATTCAATCTCTAAATAAAAAAGCCGCGACATAATGGTGCGGCTTTTTTATTTATTTTTCTTTATAAATTAAACTAATAACGGGGCGATAACCAAACTAACAATTGCCATTACGTTAATTAGAATATTCATCGATGGTCCCGAAGTATCTTTTAACGGATCCCCCACTGTATCACCTACAACAGCGGCTTTATGAACATCAGAACCTTTTCCGCCAAGGTGACCTTTTTCAACATACTTCTTGGCGTTATCCCATGCACCACCTGCATTTGCCATCATTAATGCCATCATGACACAACAGATGAGCGCCCCGCCTAACATGCCGCCTAGCGCCTGAGGGCCTAAACCAAAACCGACAACAACTGGGGCGAGAACTGCGAGAGAACCTGGAAGAATCATACGCCTTAAAGCCGCACGTGTTGCAATATCAACACAACGCGCCGTATCTGGTTTACCCGTTCCTTCCATCAACCCAGGGATTTCTTTGAACTGGCGGCGTATCTCTTTAATCATATCAAAGGCAGCATCACCAACTGCAGTCATTGTGATTGAACTGACTAGATACGGGAAGATTGCGCCGAGGAACATTCCGCTTAAAACTAACGGATCATTTATCCTTAATATGAAGTCTTCATTACCTAGAGAGACTTTCTCAATATATGCGCTTATTAATGCCAATGCCGCAAGTGCCGCCGCACCAATTGCAAAACCTTTCCCGATTGCCGCCGTAGTGTTACCAACCTCATCAAGCGAGTCAGTAATTTGACGCGTTTCTTTACCAAGCTTTGCCATTTCAGCAATACCACCAGCATTGTCTGCAACCGGGCCATAAGCATCGATTGCCATTGTGATCCCAACTGTACTTAACATACCCACCGCTGCAATACCGACGCCATAGAGATCCGCAAAGTAACTCGATGTAAAAATGATTGCACAAATGGTAATAACGGGTATGGCGACAGATTCCATACCAACAGCAAGACCCGTAATCATAACCGTAGCGGGCCCAGTTTCACCACCACCTGCAATTTTTTTTATGGGAGGTCCGCCGGTATAATACTCTGTGACAAGGCCAATGATAATCCCACCAACAGCACCTGTTAAAACGGCAACCCAAACATTTATAGAAGCACCTAATTCTTTAACTAAAATGTATGCCGCGACAATAAATAATATTGAAGATCCCATTGTCCCAATTCGAAGCGCAATCTCTGGGCTTTTTGATGAGAAAAGTTTTACAGAATAAATACCGAGCATTGAGCATATCAAACCAACCGAAGCTAATGCCAGCGGCATAAAAGTTAGAATATCCTTACCGCCGATTGGTGCTAAGTCAAAAATTTTGGTCGAAGTCATGGTTGCAGCAAGCGCCATAGTCGCAATCATCGCACCACAATATGATTCAAAAATATCTGAACCCATGCCCGCGACATCACCAACATTATCACCAACATTATCTGCAATAACACCTGGGTTTCTTGGGTCATCCTCAGGAATACCTGCTTCAACCTTCCCTACTAAGTCAGCACCAACATCAGCGCTTTTGGTAAAAATACCCCCACCAACACGTGAGAACAATGCTACTGAGGATGCTCCCATAGCAAATCCCTCAATAGCATGAATTGTGTGTGGGTCACCCGCAAAGAAATAATAAAGGATACCAATACCAAATAAACCCATCGAGGCAACAGTCAGTCCCATAATTGAACCGCCAAAAAAAGCGATATTTAGTGCGTCTGCCGCACCCTTCGTATTTGCAGCAACCGCTGTTCTAACATTTGCATGGGTTGCGGTATACATTCCCCAATAGCCGGCAGAGCCCGAACATATTGCCCCAAGTAAGAATGCTAAAGCAGTATTTTGGCCCAACTCAGACATCCAAATAGCACTAATACAGATAACACAGAATATAGCTAGCCGCTTATATTCAGCGTTCATAAAAACCATGGCACCAAGATGAATAGCATCGGCAATTTCTTTAAGCTTCCCTTCGCCGGCAGGCGCACTTTTTATATTCAAAAAAACAAGAAAAGCGGCAAAAAGTCCGAACAAACCCAAACCAATGGGCAAAAAAGCACTTGAAATCATTAATATTTCCTCTCTTATAACTGTTTATTTTCTGATGGCGAGCAAGTGATTATTATTATTGTGGCTCACCTTGGGCACTCCTTATACCGATATCATGACCCGCTGTCAAAGATGTGTTTTGAAAATTAAATATCATAAAAATGCAAAGAAGCTTATTTTTATCGTTTAGTATTTTTATTGTGTCTTGCTGTATAGAATGTTGCATTATGTAGCGACACAATCAAATTGTTTTTAAACAAATATTAATTTAAATGACAGCACAATTATTTCTTATTATTACAATCTCGTCTTTAATTTGTTCACTAGCACAAGCTGATTCATTGCGTGAATATCATCAAAGAAAGTGCAGTGATGGCAAACAAGAAAGTTGTCAAAAAGCTGAAGCCATGCTTCAGGGAGAGTACCTTGCAGACCGTATTGTTGAATTGGGCGATCATTTCGCAACAACAGTAAATCGTCTACAAAGAGAAGAAGATAATAAACCGATACTAAAGAATGCATATTTAGATGTATTAGATGATTATTTTAAGTCTAGTACCAGAAGCGGAAAAGGAAAAATAATAAATAATGAGGTTATCACTCTATGTGCTGAGCACTATCATGATTATTGGCGCAACCGAAAAAGGTGGTGGCCAACTGATGAAGCAGGTAAACCAGATTGGTCAACAATTTATTATTATATTGTAGATCATTATTATGGTTACTGTTTAGCGCTTTTAGATTTATAATTAAGTTAATATGCAGTCACTTAATAGTTGGTGGGTTTCGTCAAGCGGTAACCCCATAACTCCACTATAACTTCCCTCGAGTTTTTCAATAAAAATCACACCTTTACCTTGAATAGCATATCCCCCAGCTTTACCAATAGGCTCATTAGATTCACAATAATTGTTAATATCCTTCTTGCTTAATTTTTTGAAAGTAACTTTGTTGATATTTATCTTAGTTGATTCTTTTTGATCAATTACAGTAACTGCAGATAAAACATTATGAGTGCAACCGGATAATTTCTCTAACATATTAATTGCATCTTCTTTGCTTTCGGCTTTACCTAAAATTAAATTATCTAAAGCGACTGCTGTATCTGCTGCAAGAACAGGTAAATTATTTTTTGTTAATAGTTTTCCAGCTCGCGCTTTTTCTATCGCAATACGACGAACATAAGTAATAGGGGTTTCATTTTCTTTACACGACTCATCAATATCAACATCAACGACTTCAAAATTAATTCCCATTTGTTTTAATAATTCGTAACGACGATCTGATTTAGATGCAAGATATATTTTCACATTCAAACAGATTATTTATTTACGATGATATGGGTGACAATTAATAATTGACCAAGCACGATAAAGTTGTTCGATCATAATTATTCTTACTAGACCATGAGGTAGCGTCATTTCTGATAAAGACCAAATTTGATCAGCTTTATTTTTGATTGACGAACTTAATCCATCTGCACCGCCAATTAGAATACTAATGTGTTGTTGGTTATCCATCCAGGTTTGTAATTGCACAGAAAGGGAATGACTGCTAATTTTTTTTCCTTTTTCATCTAATGCAATAATAAGATTGTTAGAGGCAATAACTGCATTTATTTTTTCTTCCTCAATTTTTTTTAATTGTTCCGAGTTTTTATTTTTACTGCGTGTGGCGGGCGCTATTTCAATTAAATTAAAATTAATACTTTTGGGTAATCGTTTTGAATATTCAGAAAATGCCGAATCTATCCATGCGGGCATGCGTCTACCAATTGCAATCAGATCAAATTGCATAAATTAGGAAGTCATTAATTTTCAAGGCTTATTCCCCCAGAGTTTCTCAAGCTGATAATATTCGCGACTACTGGGGTGCATAATGTGGACAATAATATCACCCAAATCAACCAACACCCACTCCCCTTCGGTTTTCCCCTCAATACCCAAGGTTTCGTATTTATTCTCTTTTACAGTTTGTATTAATTTTTCTGCTAACGCACTTACCTGTCTCCTTGAACGCCCACTCGCAATTAATATGTAATCTGACATGCTGGTCAGTTTTTTTACATCATATAAATCAATATCAATAGCTTTCCCATCGTTTAGTGAAGTTAAAACAATATCTAATAATTTTTTTATATTCATTAATTATCCTTATAAAGATTATTTTCTTTAATATAGGTAATTACATTGGGTAGCAGATATTTCTCAATATTTTTATGCTTGGTATAATACGTTCTAATCATACTAGAAGAAATTTCAACAACCGGTGTGTCAATATAATAAATATAACCTGATAATGATGATGTCAAAAAATTAATATCGTCTATTTTATTTTCATTTATCCATTTTCTTAATGTACCAGATATATTTTCTTCATCATCGTTTGAGCGATTAGCTACAATTATATGCGTATAATTTAATAATGATTGCCATTCCTTCCAGCTATCGATCATATTAAAAACATCTGCACCGATAATTAGAAAAAAAATATCATTTAAAAATTCATCACGTAATGACTTAAGCGTATTAACCGTGTAAGAAATATTTCCATTTTCAATTTCACGAAGATCAATTGATATTTTTTTTTCATCACTTATTGCAAGTTTTATCATTTTTTTTCTATCAGCAGGCGAGGCAAATGGCGCTGGGCGATGTGGCGGAATGTTAGCAGGTATTAATTTCACTTCATCGAGTTTTAGCTTTTCAAGAACTTCGACGGCAAGGCGAATATGTCCGTTATGGATTGGGTCAAATGTACCACCAAGAATGCCAATTAACCGCATTACTTAGGAACGAATATGCCCATCGCCGAGTACAATATATTTTTGTGATGTGAGTCCCTCAAGACCAACAGGACCACGCGCATGAAATTTATCTGTACTAATTCCAATCTCAGCACCCAGGCCATATTCATAGCCGTCTGCAA
This sequence comes from uncultured Legionellales bacterium, assembly GCA_913045195.1. Taxonomy (GTDB): domain Bacteria; phylum Pseudomonadota; class Gammaproteobacteria; order Eutrophobiales; family Eutrophobiaceae; genus UBA11869. The sequence continues at coordinate 11,103 of CAJWQR010000014.1, forward strand.
ACCTGGTGGATGTATTTAGCATTACTGAACTTGAATCAACTTCACGCAGGAAACGATCCGCATTTGTTTTGTTTTCTGTCACAATAGTATCGGTATGTTTTGAACCAAACTTATCGATATGTTGCATCGCTTCATCAACACCGGCAACTATCTTTAGTGAAAGTATGGGCGCTAAGTATTCAGTAGCATAATCTTCAGCAGTGGCAATTTTAATATCACCTAATATTTTTTTTGATTCTTCACAGCCTCGAATTTCTACTTTTGTTTCTTGATACATTGGCCCTAATTTTTCTAACACAGATTTTGCCAGTGAACGGGCGATTAATAGACATTCCATTGTATTGCAGGTTCCGTAACGTTGTGTCTTTGCGTTGTAGGCAATACTGATTGCTTTTTCGATATCTGCATCATCATCAATATAGACATGACAAATACCATCAAGATGTTTAATGACCGGCATTCTTGCTTCGGCACTTACTCGTTCTATTAGCCCCTTACCACCACGAGGTACAATAACATCAACATAGTCAGGCATGCGTAGCAGTTCGCCGACTGCTTCACGTTCCGTTGTTTCAATGAGCTGCACCGCATTTTCTGGGAGCCCCGAACTTTTAAGACTAGTACGAATACAATCGGCGATTGCTTGATTAGAATGAATTGCCTCAGACCCTCCACGCAGAATAGTGGCGTTACCCGATTTCAGACAAAGCCCGGCGGCATCTGCGGTGACATTAGGACGAGATTCGTAAATTATACCAATCACCCCCAGCGGGACACGCATGCGTCCAATCTTTATCCCACTTGTTTGTTCAGCATATTCGGTTGTTTTGCCAATTAAATCTTCAAGGCTGGCAACTTGTTCTAAACCATCAGCCATCGCGTCGATTCTCGCTGCTGTTAATTCAAGCCTGTCTAGTAGAGCAGGCTCCAAACCCGATTTTTTTGCTGTTTGTAAATCCCGGCTATTAATTTCAATCAAATTGTTTTTATTTTTTATAATTTCTTTTGCTATGGCGTGTAATGCCACATTTTTTGTATCACTTGAAGCAGCCGCCATTTTACGAGAAGCAGCATATGCTTTTTTTCCTAATTCATTTATATATTTTTTTATATCCATTGGATTATTTTCAAATATTTTATTTATGATATTTGTAATTTATTTGTATTGATACCTGCTATTGCTAATAGTAATACATTAAATTGATCCCAGGCCCTATCTCTGTGACCACTTTTTAATGTTTTATCAATTGTCGCACAGTAATTTAATAATTGGTCAAGCGATTTGCTTGAATGTCTTTTTAAAACGGCAGTTATTGAACGTTTCTTTTGGTCCCATATTTGATAAGACTTAAAAGTATTTTCTAATGGGGTTCCTGCTTCGTACTCATAGGCAATTGAACATAGTCTTCGATATTCCCACATTAGGGCACCGAATAAAGCGAGCGGTTCTACCCCTTCATTTTTTAAACCATTTAACATTAGTGATGTTCTGTCAATATTACCAAGGAATGCGCTTTCAACCATATCAAAAACATTATATCGTGAGCTATCAGCTACCGCGCCAATCACATCTTCAATATCAATAAGATCTTTCTCAATTAATAATACTAATTTTTCAATTTCTTGTTGAGCTGCCAGTAGATTTCCTTCAACACGTTCAGCAATTAATCTTGCCGCATCTTGTGTTATTTTCTTTTGTTTTATTTGTATTCGTCTCTGTATCCAGCCAGGTAGCTGCGCTGGCCCTATTGGCCAGACTTGTATCATTACCCCAACTTTATCAATGGACTTAGCCCATTTATTATTTTTTGTACTTTTATCCATTTTGTCTGAGCTAATAATAAGCAAGGTGCCATCATTTTCTTTTGCAGCATATTCCTGCAGAACGCCTCCACCTTCTCTTCCGGGTTTGGGTGCCGCCATTCGCAATTCAATAATTCGTCGACTAGAAAATAGTGATAAGTTTTTGGTTACTTCATTAATTGAATTCCAATTAAATGATTTGTCTACATTAAATATAATGCGTTCATCATAGCCCCGTCCGCGATAGTGTTTTCTTATGAGATCGATGCATTCCTGTTTTTGTAGAGGCTCATCTCCGCTAACAAAATAAATTGGCGTTGCACTTGAACGTTTTAGGTGTGTGTCAAGTTGGTCAGAGTGCAATCGCATTTATTGCAAAGCTTTATTATTTTGATGAGGATAGCAAGGCTTGTAATCGACGGAGAACTTGACTTGCAGCACGACGTATTAAGTCTTCCTGAATGATAGATTCTTCTTCAAATTCACCTAGTACTGTATTTTCATCGAAGGCAAAATCACGAATAGCACTGATTTTTTCATTTTCAACAATGTAGGTTCCATCGGCATGCATGACATCTATTTTTGCCTGAAATACTATTTGATATTCTTCGACCTTACCTGTTGTTGCAGAGACACTTAACACCGATTTTTCAAAACGCGATTCTTTTAATGTCGCTATAAATGCTGCATTTTGAGATGACGTTGCAAGTGCAGCCCCGGCATTATTGAATTGTGATTTAACTTCATTCGCCAGTGCTGGCGCAGAGCTGCTATTGATAAAAATATTATCAACATTAATTGTTGCTGTTTGTGAGCCGCGTAAATGAAAACCACAAGCAGTGGTTAACAATAATACATGAATCAGCAATAGACGGACGCTCATTGATTTTCCTCTTACTGGTTTTTCAATTATTATCGTTGTATCTTACCCTATGATACTACGATGTTCACTAGACGTTCTGGGATTACGATGATTTTTTTAATGGTTTTTCCTGCTAAATACCGTTTTACTTTCTCATCTTCAACCGCCTGATTTTCTATTTGTTTTTGTCTAACATTTTTTGTAACAGTAATCTTTCCGCGGAGTTTGCCATTGATTTGAACAACCATTTCAATTTCCTTTTGTTCTAAGACAGCCGGATCTGATTTAGGCCAGGCAGCATCAATCAGAGGTTCGCTATACCCCAACTCAATCCAAAGTGCGTCTGTTATATGTGGAACGATGGGGGAGAGTAGCAAAACTGCTGTTTCGACACCTTCATGCATAATCGCCTGGTCATTGTCATTTTTTAATTCGTGTCGTGACAGCGTGTTAATCATCTCCATCACTGCAGCGATTGCTGTATTAAAAGTATACCGACGGCCGATATCATCATTTACTTTATCAATTGTCATATGAATTTTTCGGCGTATCTCGTGTTGCGCATCAGTCATTGTTGCAACACTTAAAGTCGGGGGCTTTCCCTCATTAATATGCATGCTTGCAAATTTCCATAATCTTTTTAAAAAACGATGGGCACCCTCAACACCGGTGTCTGACCATTCGAGACTTTGTTCAGGCGGTGATGCAAACATCATAAATAAACGAACGGTATCTGCACCGTACTTATCAATCAAATGTTGCGGGTCAACAGTATTGTTTTTTGATTTTGACATCTTAGTACCGTCTTTCAGTACCATCCCCTGAGTAAGTAAATTAGTAAATGGTTCGTCGCTTTTTAACAAATCTAAATCGCGCATTAGTTTATGAAAAAAACGTGCATATAGAAGATGCAAAATGGCATGTTCAACACCGCCGATGTATTGGTCGACCGGAAGCCAATAGTTGGCACGGTCATCTATCATGACTTTATTATTGTCAGGACAGCAGTAACGTGCAAAATACCAAGAGGATTCAAAGAAAGTATCGAAAGTATCGGTTTCTCTTTCTCCAGGGCCACTGCCATCTGGGGCACCAGTATTAATAAACTCTGCCATAGATTTTATCGGAGAACTGATACCCTCAAATTCGATATCTTCAGGCAACACAACGGGTAACTCATCTTCAGGAACAGAGAGCGCTTGACCATCTTTCGTGTTAACAATGGGGATTGGACATCCCCAATAACGCTGACGTGAAATCCCCCAATCCCTTAAACGATAATTAATCTTTCGTTTTCCACATTTATTTTTTTCCACGAATTCTGCAATAGCATCACATGCGTCTTCTGAACTTAGATCATTAAATTGCCCTGAATTTTTAAGTACCCCTTTTTCTATATAGGCTGACTCAGCCATATCGTGCTGACTCCCGTCTATAGGGAAGATGACTTGTTTAATAGGTAGCTTATATTTATTTGCAAATTCCCAATCACGTTGGTCATGCGCGGGAACTGCCATGACTGCCCCTGTGCCGTATCCCATCAACACAAAATTTGAAACCCAGAGCGGAATGAGTTCATCGTTCATTGGATGGCGAAGATTAATATTAAGCGGAATCCCTTTCTTCTCTATGGTTTCAAGTTCAATCTCAGAGGTCCCGCTACTTTTACACTCATCAATAAATTTGGCGATTGCATTATCACTGCCAGCCGCTGATTTGGCCAATGGGTGTTCCGCTGCTACAGCCATATAACTCACCCCCATAATAGTGTCGGGTCGTGTTGTATAGATACGTAACGATTCGTCAGTCCCCTCGACTTTAAAATCAACTTCAACTCCCTCAGAGCGACCAATCCAATTTGCCTGCATTGTTTTAACTGCATCTGGCCAACCTGAGAGTTTTTCTAGACCCTCAAGAAGTTCATCAGCGTAATCGGTAATTTTTAAAAACCATTGTGGTATTTCGCGGCGCTCAATAGTGGCACCAGACCGCCAACCTTTCCCATCGATAACTTGTTCATTTGCCAATACTGTTTGGTCAACAGGATCCCAGTTAACAACAGATGTTTTTTTATAAACTAATTCTTTTTCAAAAAGTTTTGTAAAGAACCATTGCTCCCAACGGTAATAATCAGGGTCGCACGTTGCTAACTCTCGATTCCAATCATATGCAAAACCAAGTCGTTTTAATTGTCCGCGCATATAGTCAATGTTTTCATAAGTCCATTTAGCAGGTGGTACATTGTTTTTAATTGCCGCACCTTCTGCGGGTAAGCCAAATGCATCCCAACCCATTGGTTGCAGAACATTTTTACCTTGCATACGTTGATAACGACTGATGACATCCCCTATTGTGTAATTACGGACATGCCCCATATGAAGTTTGCCGCTGGGGTAGGGAAACATAGAAAGACAATAGAATTTCTCTTTTACTGGATCCTCGGTAACTTCAAAGGCATTTGTATCTGACCACTTTTTTTGTACGTCAGTTTCTATTTGGTTTGGCCTATATTCGTTATTCATCAAGTTTTCTTTTTTTGTTGATCCAATTTTATGAAAGCATACAGCATGAGAGATTTTTTTAAATTACAAAAAATAACCTCGCGTTGCGAGGTTATTGAATAGCTGTTTTTTTTCGGCAATCCTATTATTTTACCAATAGACTTGGGCTCGCATTTGAAAAACAGAGGGGTCCCTCCCGTCGTCAGCAAAACCATTGCGATTAAAATCAAGCACTGCCCCATAGTTTGCCATTAAGCGGGTATTTGAAGTGAGATACCAATTAAGTCCTATAGTAAAGACATCAGCTTCACCGCCAATGATATTCCCATCTGTTAAATCCATGTTTTCAAGGCGTGCTGCAATTTGCCATGCCCCCCAGCCTCCTTTACCAACTGGCGCTTTTGGCTTAATTCCACTAAATGCGCCTGCTTTGTATTTCATTGATTCGCCGGTTAAGAACCAACCAACATCGACAGCCCAGGCACTTAGGTCAGCATCACCATCGGGGTCGGACACATTCCACGCAACATACTCAAATACACTATGAAAAGGACCCCATACACTAATTAATTCAACATCATATGTATTTGAATCATCGGCATTAGTCCCAAAATTTGCGACCAAGGCATCACCATCACCAACATGTGACAGGAGTGAATTATCAATATTATTGAAGGCATCACCATTAAATTCTTCGTGTTGGTATGAAATCGCGGTGTGAATCAAATGTGTTTTATCTTTAAAAAATGGCTGGCCACCAAAGCGTAGCGCATAGGTCATTCTATCGGTTGTTCCTTCACCCGTCTCATCGGAGCCTGTTCCAAGAGCAGGGATAAATGCCCCCGTGTGAAAGAACCAGCGATTTGCATCTTGTCGATATGCAATGCCGACAGCTCGGGATGCTTGCGGTCCATCCCCAAATAAAGGGCGACGCATTAATGGTTTATATTTACTACTACTGATGGTTGCGTGACCAAATGGCACGTGGTGTTGGCCGACTTTAATAAACCATTCTCCCCAATCATTTTTTTTATTATATGAAAGCCAGACATCTTTCCAGGATGCTGTTCCTGAATTAGCAAAGTCTAGCTCAAGTTTATATTTTATTGGCGCGATTCTGCCTTGAAACCCTAAACGCGCACGCCGCAATTCCGAGTTTGTAGCTTCTAGGTTTGAATTATCTCTATCAGCAAATACGGTATCCCAAAATATTCTACCAATGGGCCGCCATTCCCAAGAACCATCTTGTGATGCAACCTTGAACTTATCTTTGGTTGTAATCTTAGGCGCATCTTTTGTTGTTTTTTTAACCTCAGCCTTCATTTCATCGATGCTTTCTTTAATTTTTTCGTTATCCTCTTCAGAAGCTTCAACAAGGAGCTCATATTCTTGAGGTGAAAGGGTATCTTTGTCGCGGAGTACTTTTAAAAGCTCTAATAATGCTTCATTAGCGGCTATTGCAGGCGGTGATAAAATTATAAAAAGCAGAATAACAATAGAGGATACAATGCTTTTTAAGTATTTTTTTATCAACAAAATATATTATTTCCTTTTTTATCAAATAATTTTTCTAATTAAAGATCCCAAGTAAGAAATAGAAAAATACTATTGCCATTATACCGCCCGCTGGTAAGGTGATAATCCATGACATAAATATTGAGCCCACAATCCTAAGGTTCAGAGCTGATATCCCGCGCGCGAAACCAACACCAAGCACAGCGCCAACAAGGGTGTGAGTGGTTGATATAGGTATTCCTGTTCCCGATGCTAAAACGACAGTTATGGCGGCGGCTAAATTACAGCAGAAACCACGGCTAGGCGTTAGTTCAGTGATACGACTACCCACCGTTGCAATTACCTTGTAACCAAACATCAAAAGACCAGCAACTATACCAACAGAACCAAGCAAAAGTATCCAGATAGGCATCACAGATTCTTGCGCAATTTCACCGCCACTGGATACAATACTTACTATTGCAGCGACAGGCCCTACTGCATTGGCGACATCATTTGAACCATGAGCAAAAGCCATTGCGCAAGCAGAAAAAACCATTAAAACACCAAAGACATTTTCAACATCAAAGAAATGATTGTTTATATTTCTCTCTTTACTATATGTGATTTTGCGAATTAGAAAGCCACCAATAATTGCGCAAAATATTCCTATAAAAAGACTAATACCATAACTTTCATTTCTAGATAAATCGAGACCAACGTGTTTTAAGCCCTTGAGCATGGTTACGAGCGAAATCATCGTGCCCGTTAAGAAAATATAAATAGGCACGTAACGTTTCGAATTTTCCATTGGGTCACTAGTATTAAGAATTAATTTTTGAACGCTACGAAATAAAATATAGGCAAGCCCACCCGCTATTATCGGCGACACCACCCAACTTGCAGCGATTGAACTTACTTTCCCCCATTTAACAGCCTCAATTCCAATACCAACGGCAGCAAAGCCGACGATAGCGCCGACAATTGAATGTGTTGTTGAAACCGGTAAACCATATCGTGTGGCAATTAATAGCCATATTGCCGCGGCCAAAAGAGCCGCAAGCATCCCATAGACAAGTATCTCGGGTGAGCCACTCAGTAGACTGGTATCAATTATTCCCTTACGGATAGTCGATGTAACTTGCCCGCCAGCAAGGAAGGCACCTGTAAATTCAAAAATAGCAGCAATGATGACAGCCTGCTTAAGCGTTAATGATTTTGATCCAACAGAAGTTGCCATTGCATTAGCAACATCGTTAGCACCGATACCCCAGGCCATAAAAAGTCCAAAGCATCCAGCCAATATCAATAATATTGTTACATGTTCCATTTTGAATCTCTTTATTTAGCGAGCATTAACTGAAGACGGTTACCTGTGCTTTGTGCGTTATCTGCAAGATCTCCTGTCCATTCTATAATTTTATAAATGAACATAACGTCGACAGGAGGCAGGTCTTTTTCTATTTTGTATAATTCAGCACGTAATTTGATCTGAATTTCATCTGTCTCTCCCTCGATGACATGGAGTACTTCGATCATTTCTTTAACGCGGGTGACTTCTCCCCCCCGAAATCCAACAACTACTAATTCATCTAGTTCATTGATTGCGATTTGCGCCTGACGAATTGCATCTATACACCTATTTAGAAATTCTATATAAGTATCAGTGATTGATTGTGGTAAGGACATTTTTCTGCCAAGTACTAGCCCTGCGATATCTTTTGCTTTGTTTGCGATTTTATCTTGTAGCTGGAGCACATCGAGAACGTCTCTTCGATCCATAGGCATAAAAAGACTACTGGGAAGTTGCATACGCAACATATTTTTTATTTGATCTGCATCATTTTCTAACACGACGAGCTTAGTTTGGATTTTAGCAGCCCGTTTCCAGTCATTTTTAATGACGGAATCAAAATAAGGGATTAATTGCTCGACACACAAAACAACTTTTTCAATGTGTTTTTGTAAAGGACTTACCGGCGAATTACCAAATATTCGAGAAAAGTAACTAGATTGAGCCATTGATTAGTGCCTCACCATTTGTAAAAATTTTGCGAAAGTAGTAAAAATCAAAATTAATGTTTAACTTTTCGTGTCAAAATTTCGCGCATTAGAGCACATAACTTTTAAATTGCAAGCAATTATTTTTAAAAAAAAAGAATTTCTTTTATCATGTTGTTGTTAAAGGGTTTTTTAGGAGAAAATTTTTATGAGTTCATACTTATACATCATGCGTCACGCAAAATCTGATTGGTCAGGACCTCAGACATCTGATTTTGAAAGACCAATTAATGGACGGGGAAGAAAAAATGCAATGCGTGTTGGGGGGTGGATGAGCGAGAATAATCATATCCCACAAAAAATTATTTCATCACCAGCACTTAGAGCAAAAGAAACGATTGAATTAGTAGCAGCACAAATAAGTAAATTTAATCTTGAAGATTTGGCATATGAGGACGAACTTTACCTTGCCGGTTTTACTCAATTAATAGAATTTATTAATACTTATAAAGATAAAGTTCAAAGTTTAATGTTGGTTGGACATAATCCTGGCATTGAGAATTTAGTTAACTATTTATGCGATAGATCAGGAGATAAAGAAACAATAGTTACAACTGCTAACCTATTTATATTTAAATTTTCTAGTGATAGTTTTAATACAGGAGTTGATATAATAGAATTGGTTGAAGCAATAAAACCAAGGGAATTAAATTAAAAAATTATTTTTGTGAGACGATATAAGCAATCCAGCCTGCATCAGCCTCACCTTCCGTCTGCGGTATAAATTCACCATTACCCTCTCCATCTTCATCAGCTTGTTCCCAATAAACAGTTGGCTTGAAACCAGCTTCAACAAGCATTTCTAATATCTCAGGTAACGTCCATACACGCCACTCATAAGTAAAAGCTTTTTTTATTTTAGAGCCGTCTTTAAATTTAAAATGAATATGATTGATAGCAGAACCCGATATTGGATCGTATTTATGCTGGTCCCAAATATAAGTAAAGTTATCATTCTTCGTTTTTTCTTTCAGTTCTTGAAATGCTTCATAACCCCCATAAGCATCTGAAAAAAAGATGCCATCATCGACCAATGCATTCCTGATTTTTTTAAAATATCCAATCATTAATTTCCGTTCTTTAAATGTCCAATAGCTAAAATTCATTGCTAGCACAATATCAACAGGATCATTTACTACATTAAGCACATTGTCGTTAATAAGGCTTATACGAGATAATTGTTCGGCGGATAGTTTTTCAAGCTTATTTTTTTTTGCCCAATCTAAAACATCTTTATCAAGGTCTACACAAATTGCTGTATTAGTATTACGTCGTTTTATCCATTCACAGGATGTATTTGTAGTGCCACAGAAGTCTTCTCTCAGTGTACTTGCCTGACGCTTTTTAAGTTTTTTAAATATTGAATCAATGATATCGATTTCAGCTTCGGCACATTGAACAGCTTCCTCGTAACAGATATGACGGTCTGCTAGTTCCGCCATTGTGGGGCTTGATGATTTATTGTTTGAACCCATATTTTACTACCACGTATATAAATTATAATATTTATTATGATTGACTAGATATTCGGCCGGCTATTATAGCCAATAGTTTTAAATTAAGTCAGTAAAATTAATAGTCGTTTTTTAAGCGCTTAGTAAAAAATTTTTACTAAGCAAGCATAATCATGATCATATTACTTTTTTATTACGCTATAATCTTAGTCTATGGCAGAGTTAGATAATGACCACAAAGTAAAAATAAGCACGATACTCGATAACAAGGGTAGTGTTGTTTATAGTATTTCTCCCGAGAATACATTGAAACAAATGGCAAATGAAATGCTAGCCAAAAAGATTGGCTCACTTCTTGTCATTGATAAGGCTGGCGCATTAGTAGGCATCATATCTGAGCGTGATTTTCTGACCATCGTTGGTGAACATACTAAAGATTGGGAGGATATGACTGTCAGCGATGTTATGACCAAAGAAGTTATAACTGCAACGCCTGAAGATTCTCTCGAACAGGTTATGTTCATAATGACGGAGCATCATATTCGTCATATACCTGTTATAGGCGATGATAAGATTGTTGGAGTACTTGCCTTGGGCGATATTATCAATGCACTACTTGATAAATCATTATTTCAAAATAAATTACTTAAGCGTTATATAAAAGACTGGCCGGTAGATAATCAATAATACGTTATAGTTGTATTAAGTTACGATTTTGATCTCGCATTTCAAGTTCATTGCTTACTGCAAAATCAACAAGGAAATCATAAGTCATAGGGTCTTTTTCTTGAAGTCTTGCATTAATGACAAAACATTTTGAGTTCTCCTCTTGGTTTAGATTGACAAGCGGGTTGAAGACTATTCGGCCATTTTTCCCATAACTAGCAACCGTGTAGTAGAGCCTTTCAGCCCAATCACTTGGCCGAAACTTTTTTCCTTCTTTGGTTTGTCCCATGATTAATATTTTTTCGTATAGCATGTTTTTTGTAAGCTTTATTTCGAATCAGAATCCCAATGCTCACCCTCAATAATATTTCCAGTACGTGTGTTTGTTTGTTTGATGTTAATACGATTTTGCATGAAATTAACAAAAAATGTTTGTGCCAGTCGTTGACGTAATATTGGTACTAACGCTAGAAAGCCAAACATATCTGTAAAGAATCCAGGCGTTAGTAGTAATACCCCACTAATGAGAAGTATTAAACCCTCGATTAATTCGATCGCTGGCAATTGACCCCGATTGATATTTGTTTGGACTTTTGCGAGTGTTGATATTCCCTGAGTACGCAACAATGCAGCGCCAAGAATAGCAGTACCAATCACCAAGGCTATTGTGTAACCTGCGCCAATGACTTTGCCAATCTTGATTAATATAACAATTTCAACGAGAGGTACGGTGAGAAAAAGTATTAGTAAAATTCTAAACAAAAGCGATGTCCTCAATATACATTTTAAACTATCAGTATGGCATTATGTTTAATGTATGGGCAAAATACTATTATGCAAGTAATTTTAAAGCTTTAAATTACATATGACCAATAATGAAAAATCTATTTTAGTTTTGAGTGCTTTCCCTACATCTATCTCAGTGAAAGATATCGCAGAGATATTGGTTAATGAAAAACTTGCTGCCTGCATCAATATTATTCCTGAAGTTCAGTCTGTATTTCGATGGAAAAATAAAGTTGATAATACTCCTGAAAATATTTTAATTATAAAAACAACACTTAATTTATACGATATATTAGAGAAAAGAATCAAACAACTACACCCCTACGAACTTCCTGAAATAATAGCAGTCCCAATTGAGAAAGGCCTTACTGAGTATTTGAATTGGGTTAGCGAGAACACTAAATAACAATGTACTTTCTTAAAAGAATATTTATTTTTTGCATTTTTTTATCTTCACATTCAGTAAATGCGATTAATTTTGAAGATAGCTTAAATACTATTTTTTCATCCACGCCATCTTCTGTCGATGAGGTACTTCATCCGGATGATGCTTTTAAGGTGGCAGTTAGTGCCATTTCGAATAATAGATTAATACTAAATTGGCAAATAAAACCAGGTTATTATCTATACAAGGATAAGTTTTCAATCAACTCAAATGATTCATCAATCATAATTGGGAGTTATGTATTTCCGATAGGTAAATTAAAAGAAGACCTTGCGTTTGGTGAGGTCGAAGTTTACTACAATAATAATCAGTTGTTAGTACCATTTACACATGAAGATACAAATATAAAAGAGTTAAATATTAATATTGGTTATCAGGGTTGCAAGGAAGATTCGATCTGTTACCCACCAATTAAGAAAAATCTAACAGTTTCAATTCCTGATTTTTTTGAGGCATTACTTGTTGATGAAGGGATTAATAAAGAAATATTTATATCTGAGCAAGATGTAGTCACAAAAAGATTAAAAGAAAATAGTTTGTTATTCAATATCTTTTCATTTTTTGTATTCGGATTTTTACTGGCATTAACGCCATGTGTTTTTCCAATGATTCCTATTCTCTCCGGCATTATCGTCGGTGAAGGAGTTCGTATAACAAGAACAAGGGCAATCATGCTGACATTAAGTTATGTTCTGGCCATGGCACTGACTTATGCTGTATTAGGTGTGATTGCTGGTCTTTTCAGTTTTAATCTTCAAGCTGCATCACAAAATATTTGGGTGATCAGTCTATTCAGCGGGGTTTTTGTGCTACTTGCATTATCAATGTTTGGTTTTTACGAATTGCAATTACCCAGCAGTTGGCAAAATAAAGTCGTAGCTAATCAAAGTAATTCTGGTCGTGGTACTCTGACGGGTGCTGCGCTGATGGGGTTACTATCTGCTGTTATTGTTGGCCCGTGTGTGGCACCGCCACTTGCGGGCGCATTACTTTATATTAGTCAAACTGGCGATGCGCAACTCGGTGGCCTTGCTTTATTTGCAATGGGTTTGGGTTTTGGTGTACCGCTATTGATTATTGGTATCAGTTCAGGTGAATTATTACCACGCGCTGGCGCATGGATGAATAATATCAAGCGTGTTTTTGGCGTCATTATGTTGGGTGTCGCCATTTGGTTTTTAGAACGTGTGTTACCAGAAACATTTACTTTATTACTCTGGGCAGCTTTATTTATCGTTAGCGCAATTTTTCTTGGTGCATTAGACCGCCAAGAAAAGGGTATTAATTACTGGCAACGATTACATAAAGGCCTGGGTTTAATGATGATGTTCTACGGCGGCATTTTGATTTATGCTGCGGTAAGTGGCGGGGGAACTGTATTAGCGCCATTTAACAAAAGAATACTATCTAATAATTTCACAACTGAAACTCTACCGTTTGTTTATATAGCGAACATTTCAGAATTGAATGAACAATTAGAGCAGTCGAAGCTTGAGGGTAAGTCAGCGATGTTAGATTTTTATGCCGACTGGTGTGTCGAGTGCAAACAAATGGAGGCACATACTTTTTCTAAACCATTGGTTCAAGATATATTGCAAGATATAAATTTACTGAAAGCAGATGTTACAGAAAATAATGATGCCGATAAAATTTTGTTAAAACATTTTGGATTATTTGGTCCCCCAGCAATTATTTTTTTTAATCAACAATCAGAAGAGATTAAATCTCATCGTCTTATTGGTTTTTCTAAACCAGAAAATTTTATTAAGCATATTAAACAAGTTAAATCCTTATGAAACGATGGCAGATAATATTTGTAGCAATTCTTGTAGCAATACTTTCAGGGCTTAGTGGTTATTATTTTCAGCAGATATCAAAAGATGATGGAATTCTCGAAGCACAGTTAAACACTAAAAAATCACCGAGCCCCGAAGAAGTTATTGGTATGGGTGTAGCGGAATTTAGTTTGTTGGATTTAAATGGTGAAAGGCGGTATTTATCTGAGTGGAAAGGCAAGTTGATTGCAATTAATTTTTGGGCGACATGGTGTGCCCCCTGTCGTGAGGAAATCCCTGCTTTTGTCGAGCTACAAGAAAAATATGCAACACAAGGATTACAATTTATCGGAATTGCATTACAACAGGCAGATGAGGTGAGAGATTTTATCGAAGAATATAATGTTAACTATCCCTCATTGGTTGGCGGGGATGAAGTGATAAAAGTTGCCAGTCAATTAGGGAATAATATTGGCGCAATGCCGTATACGGCGATTATCAATTCTAAAGGTAAAATCGCATATACTCACCGCGGACCGCTATCTAAGATCGAGGCAGAGGCGGTGATTAAGAACTTCTTATAAGCAAAATTGGCAAAAATAACCTGTTCGTATTTTCGTTAAACTTCTGTTAAAATTCAGCTAAATGCTGTTAAAATCATTAAAAATAACAATATCAGTTATTATATATAGGGGATTTACTTGAAGTTTCTAGTTTTAAATGGGCCAAATCTAAACCTTTTGGGCGAGCGGGAGCCGGAGGTCTATGGAACAACAACGCTAGCCGAGATAGATGCCAGAATACTGAATTTGGCGACAGCACAAGGTAATACACTCTCAAGTTTTCAAAGCAATGCCGAGCATGAACTAGTAGATAAAATACATGAGGCAAAAAAAACAGGGGTGGATTTTATACTCATTAACCCCGGCGCATTTACTCACACCAGCATAGCACTGCGTGATGCAATGTTGGGCACACAAATTCCCTTTATCGAAGTACATTTATCGAATGTATTTTCCCGTGAGGAATTTAGAAAGTCTTCATATTTATCTGACATTGCCGTTGCTGTTGTGAGCGGTCTTGGTGATTATGGATATGAGCTTGCCTTAATGGGCGCTGAACGATACCTAAAAAAATAATGAAAAAATATTATGGATATTAGAAAGGTAAAAAAATTAATTGAGTTGCTCGAGGAGTCGGGGATTGCCGAGATTGAGATTCATGAAGGCGAAGAATCAGTTCGTATCAGTCGCGATGGGTCAATTCCTCTGCCTCAAACGACGGCTAACGTACCGCCCGTCGATGAGGGTAGTCCATTAAAAAAACAATCGAGTGCTAACGAAAATTTATCAAATGATGATTACAGTGATGAGGGTGAGATTATTACTGCCCCAATGGTAGGAATTTTTTATAGTTCTCCTTCGCCTGATCAGCCACCGTTTACAAATAAAGGGCAAAATATTAAGACTGGTGATGTGCTTTGTATTATTGAAGCAATGAAAATAATGAATCAGATTGAAGCTGACATTGATGGCAAGTTAGTTCGCATATTAGTCGAAAACGGTGATCCAGTAGAGTACGGACAACCCTTATTTGTTATTAGTCCGTCTTAAACCAAAACGTTGTTTTATTAATTGCGTTTATTCATGATAAATCTATATGAGTCTTAATTATCCATGCTTGAAAAAATTGTAATTGCAAACCGTGGCGAAATTGCGCTTAGAATTTTGCGTGCTTGCAAAGAGCTTGGTATTAAAACGGTTGCAACATATTCAGTTGCTGATCGTGAACAAAAACATGTTTATCTTGCTGATGAATCTGTCTGTATTGGTCCGGCAACCTCAATTGATAGTTATTTAAATATTCCCGCGGTCATTAGTGCAGCTGAAGTAACCGACGCGGTTGGTATTCACCCAGGTTACGGATTTCTTTCCGAGAATGCTGATTTTGCAGAACGAGTAGAACAAAGCGGTTTTACTTTTGTTGGGCCGAAGGCTGAAACAATACGGGTGATGGGCGATAAGGTTTCGGCAATCAAGGCAATGAAAAAAGCAGGTATTCCTTGTGTGCCAGGTTCTGATGGTCCATTAGGGGATGATTCAAAACAACTAATAAAGACAGCTAAAGAAATTGGCTACCCTGTTATTATTAAGGCTGCTGGCGGAGGTGGTGGCCGAGGCATGCGCGTAGTTTATAGTGAAGCGACATTACTTAAATCAATAACATTAACGCGCGCAGAAGCGGCAGCTGCTTTTAGTAATGATATTGTCTATATGGAAAAATTTCTTGAGCACCCACGTCATATTGAAATACAAATTCTTGCAGACGAACATGGAAATGTTATTTATTTGGCCGAACGCGATTGTTCAATGCAGAGACGGCACCAAAAAGTTATTGAAGAGGCGCCTGCTCCCGGGCTAAGCGAAAAAACACGAAAAAAGATCGGAGAGTTATGTGTAAAAGCTTGTAAAAAAATTTCCTATCGTGGTGCAGGTACTTTTGAGTTTTTATATGAGAACGAAGAATTTTACTTTATAGAGATGAATACACGCATCCAGGTTGAGCATCCAGTGACAGAGATGATCACGGGCGTTGATATTGTGAAAGAGCAATTAAGAGTCGCAAGCGGCGATCCATTAAACTATAAGCAGGCTGATATTAAGGTGAGAGGGCATGCGATTGAGTGTCGTATCAATGCCGAAGACCCAGAGACATTTTTACCCTCACCAGGCATAATCGAACATTATCACCCTCCTGGTGGGTTCGGCATTCGTGTCGATACACATGTATACCAAGGGTATAAAGTGCCTCCTTATTATGATTCGATGATTGGTAAATTAATTGCACATGCAGAAACTAGAGAGCTTGCAATATCTCGCTTATCAATGGCACTATCTGAAATCGTTATCGATGGCATTAAAACAAATATCCCACTGCATCAAAACCTCGTTCAGGACACTGCGTTTGCCGCAGGGGGTACTGATATTCATTATTTGGAGAATAAATTGGGTATCAAATAGATTTTTTATTTGTGTCGTTTAAATCTTAATTTTATGAGTTGGTTACAACTTGAACTGGAAACAAATCAAACTCACGCAGAGGAGTTATCAGCATTACTTGAACAGCTCGGCGCAATTTCAGTTAGTTTAACTGCGTCTAGTAGCGAACCTGTCTTTGATGAGAGTGATAATGGTAATACGTTCTGGGAAAGAACAAAATTAAGTGTTTTATTAAATTCAAAGTGCAATATAGATAACTTGCTTATTCAATTACACAGCCATGTCGGTAGTAATGCTATCTACAGTCATAATATTAAATTTTTAGAAGATAAAGATTGGGTTAATGAATTCAAATCTAAATATCAGCCAATATTTTTTTCAAATAAAATATGTATTTCACCTAGCTGGCGTGAACCATCGAAAAATAAAATAGCAACTATAGTTCTTGACCCAGGCCTTGCATTTGGCACGGGGGCTCATCCGACAACATCACTTTGCATAGAATGGTTCTGTAAAAATGACATAAACAACAAAATTGTTATCGATTATGGTTGTGGGTCAGGGATTCTTGCAATGGTTGCGGTAAAATTTGGCGCAAAAAAAGTTTTTGCAATTGATATAGACGAACAAGCTTTAAATACAACACGTGAAAATATTGAGCAAAATAAATTACAAGAAAATATTTTGGTATGTCATCCTGAAAACGCTGTTATTCCAAAAGCGGATATTTTGGTCGCCAATATTTTACAAAATCCATTAAAGAAATTACTTAAAGAATTTTCTAGCTTAACAAAACCAGGTAGTCATATAATCTTATCTGGTTTACTCTCCACGCAAACAAAAGAATGTTTGGCAGTATATGGGACTCATTTTAACATGGATGAACCTGTTTTAAGAAAAAGTTGGGCAAGTTTGCATGGGGTGAGACTTTAAAGTAACTGATTTTATTCATCAAAATATTCTTGCTTTACAACTTACGGTTTGTCGCTATCATAAGAAAAAAAGTTTTTCTTGTTAAATTATATTGAGACGGATTTCGATTCTTTGGTTCAATGCTAATAGGACCTTATAAGCTTAAAAATAATTTGGTGCTTGCGCCGATGGCAGGTATTACTGACCAACCATTCAGGATGCTTTGTCGCGAATTAGGGGCAGGTTTGGTTGTCTCTGAGATGGTGACGTCGAACACTTCTTTATTTAAGTCTAGAAAAACAAAACTGAGAATTGATATTGGCGGCGAGTTGGAGCCTCGAGTTGTGCAGATTGCCGGCGCTAGTCCAAATATGATGGCTGAGGCCGCCAAGTTTAACGTTGATAATAACGCGCAGATCATCGATATTAATATGGGATGTCCAGCTAAAAAAGTTTGTAAGGTAATGGCAGGTTCAGCTTTATTAAAAGACGAAATACTAGTAGGTAAAATTTTAGAGTCCGTTGTTAATGCAGCAGCTGTGCCGGTAACACTAAAAATAAGAACCGGTTGGGATAAAATTAACCATAATGCGCTTAACATAGCAAAAATCGCCAAGGATGAAGGCATACAAGCACTTACGGTTCATGGCAGGTCTCGCGCCTGTGGTTTTAAAGGTAATGCTGAACACGAAACAGCAGGCGAAATTAAAGCGCGAGTAAATATTACGGTGATTGCCAATGGCGATATCACAACACCTGAACAAGCAGAAGATATAATAAAAAAATATAGGGTTGATGGAATTATGATAGGAAGGGCAGCACAGGGTAATCCGTGGATTTTTCAAGAGATAAACCACTACCTGAGGACAGGCGAGAAATTAGCATTACCCAGCCCAGAGGAAATTCACAACACTCTTATAGAACATGTTACTCGATTACATCAATTTTATGGTGAGCAACAAGGGGTTCGAATAGCACGCAAGCATGTATCCTGGTATAGCCGAAAACAAAAGCACACAAATGCAGTAAGCCACTCGATAAACCACATTGAATCTGCAAGAGAGCAGATATACGCTTTGAATAATTTATTTTTTAAAGCGCAGAGATTTGCAGCATGATTAGAAAGAAAGCAAAAAAAAAGACTGTTACTGAAAAAAGAAATTATGCTAAAAAGTCTCTGTCGAATGACGTGGAGAAAGCCATGAAAAAATATTTAAATGATCTTAATGGTCATACGCCTAACAAACTTCATGACATTTTTCTTGAGGAAGTTGAAAAACCGTTTTTAGATGTTGTCATGCAACATACGGGCTGGAATATTACCCACGCCTCAACTATGCTTGGCATGAATCGTGCGACATTACGTAATAGGTTAAAAAAATACAAACTTGATTAAGATAGGGGAAATGCATCACCCTTTTATAGTTAAAATCAATCTGCCTCTTTATGCATTGCAATATCGCAATTTATACAATAATGTCGTATTTAAAAGCTACCCTGTAAAGAAGGACAAATTGTATGACGGTCGTTAAACGTGCGTTAGTCAGCGTGTCAGATAAATCTGGAATTGTCGATTTTTGTAAAGGTTTATCAGAATTAGGAATTGCAATTCTCTCAACGGGTGGCACCGCGAAATTACTCATCAAGAATAATATTAATGTTACACAGGTGTCAGACTATACCGATTTCCCAGAGATGATGGATGGTCGAGTCAAAACTTTACATCCTAAAATCCACGGAGCTCTTTTGGGAAGACGTGGAATCGATGATGAAGTGATGAACGAGTATGGAATCGACGCAATTGATCTTGTTGTGGTGAATTTATACCCATTTGAAGAGACTGTTAGCAAACCATGCTGCACCTTTGAAGCAGCAATTGAGAATATTGATATTGGTGGCCCAGCTATGCTGCGTTCAGCGGCAAAAAACCATGCCTCAGTAACTGTTGTTGTTAATACAGAAGATTACGGTACTGTATTAAAGGAATTAAGAGAAGACGGAAATGTCAGCGATAAAACACGCTTTTATCTCGCACAAAAAGTTTTTGCACATACAGCGAATTATGATGCAAATGTTTCGAATTATTTAGGCGGTTTAAATGAAACCAAAGAGCATATAAATTACCCGTCTACCTACACTAATCAGTTCATAAAAAAACAAGATTTACGTTACGGCGAAAACCCCCATCAGACAGCAGCTTTTTATTCAGAATCTCAACCAATGATTGGCACTTTAGCAAGCGCCAAGCAAATCCAAGGGAAAGAACTTTCTTATAATAATATCGCTGATACTGATGCTGCATTTGAATGCGTTCTTTCTTTTGATGAAACAGCTTGTGTGATTGTTAAACACGCAAATCCTTGTGGCGTTGCAATCGGATCTACAATTCTTGAGGCCTATGAAGGCGCTTATAGCACAGACCCGATATCGGCTTTTGGCGGGATTATTGCGTTTAATCGGATACTGGATGCTGAAACAGCAAAAGCAATTATTGACAGACAATTTGTTGAGGTAATCATCGCGCCAGTCATCGCGACGGAGAGTCTTAAAATTATTGCAAAAAAAGAAGGTATACGCCTATTAGAATCGGGCGTTCGACAAGAGAATGTTCAACGATTAAACATGAAGCGTGTTAGCGGCGGTTTATTACTGCAGGATAATGACCAGAGGATTATTAATCGTGAAAATTTAGAAGTTGTAACAAAAAGAGCACCCTCAGTTCAGGAATTAGACGATCTAATCTTCTCGTGGCATGTTGTGAAATATGTTAAATCAAATGCAATAGTATATGCGAAAGATAAAAAAACCATCGGCATTGGTGCGGGACAAATGAGTCGTGTGTATAGTGCGCGCATTGCCGCGATTAAGGCAAAAGACGAAAAGTTAGCTATAACTGGCGCGGTTATGGCTTCGGATGCATTTTTCCCTTTTCGAGATGGGGTTGATTCATCTGCAACGGAAGGTATACGTGCGATTATTCAACCAGGCGGTTCAGTTCGTGACGAGGAAGTGATCGCCGCTGCTGATGAACACGATATAGCGATGGTCTTTACCAAAATGCGACACTTTCTTCACTAAAATATTTTAACAGATATTAAATATATCTAATTTCATATGAAAATTCTTATTGTCGGTGGTGGTGGGCGTGAACATGCTTTGGCTTGGAAAGCCGCACAATCCAGTCAGGTTGATGTGGTATATGTTGCGCCGGGTAATGCAGGAACAGCCGAAGAAAAAAAAGTTACTAATATTCAAATCAATGCCG
>CAJWQR010000015.1 GCA_913045195.1 uncultured Legionellales bacterium
GTGCATTTTAGTGCAATCAATGGCTCTGGTTTTAAAACTTTGGCCGAAGGACAGCAAGTGCAATTTAAAGTTACTTCTGGAGAAAAAGGCCCTCAAGCTGAAGACGTAACCCCATTATAAGTAATTAAGTTAATTTCTTAAGGGTTACAACTGTGGTGCCCTAGGGTGCCACAGATTATTTGATGACTCTAATTGCCAACGATAATAATAAGGCAGTTAGTTTCTCTTTAAGTGTGCCTTACGGCCATATTTTTCTTATCTTATTTTAAATTGTCCTAATTTCATCGGCAATTAGTTTAATTCCCTTCTCAACAGTATCTTCATCCATCGAATATGTGATTCTTAGGCATTGATGCTTGTGTTCCCAGCCCCCTTCTAGTCCGGGGAAAAAATGTGATCCGGATATAACTAGCACACCTCTTGATTTCAATTGTTCGTATAGTATATCTGTTGAGATAGATAAATCCGGTAACCAAAGCCATAAAAATATCGCGCCTTCTGGTGTATGAATATAATAATTTATATCATCAAATTCTCTACGTATTACTCTAAGGGCGTGTTTCAACTTTTTTTGATAAAAAGGTTTTATCTCTGATTGTGATAAACGCTGCATTTCCCCTGATCTTAGTAAATCATTTGCTATCATTGGACCGAAATTTGCTGTTGATAAATTTATTACTGCATTCATATTTCGAATCGAATTAATAATCAAATCATCGGCTATCACGATACCTGTGCGTGTTCCAGGCATCCCAATCTTTGAAAGGCTCATACAAAAAATGGTGTTGTTATTCCAAAATGGCTTGGTCTCAGTAAAAATAATACCAGGAAAAGGCTCACCATAGGCATTATCAATAATTAATGGTATGTCATGCTGTTCTGCAATTGCTTGAAGCTTTAGCATCTCTTCGTCTGTTAACACATTACCTGTTGGATTTGTAGGTCTGGATACACATATTGCTGCAGTATTTTCTCTCACTGTTAATTTATCAAAATCAATGTGATACTTGAAAAAATGATCGTCTAATTTTTCAATCGCTGGTTGATAAGAGTAGAATAAATTAGCTGTTAGGCCAACATCCGAATAACCGATGTATTCTGGGGTAATAGGTAATAATATTTTTTGGTATGTTCCATCTTCATGCTCACCGCCAAGCATATTAAATAAAAAGAAAAATGCTGATTGACTACCTATTGTTAAAGCGACATTTTCTGACTTAATACCCCAACCATATTGTGTATTTATCATTTCGACTATAGCGTCAATAAAATCTTGATTGCCTTGTGGTAGTTCATAATTGCCAATAACATGAGAAAATAAAGTGGGATTCCCAATTAATCGTAGTAATGATTCCCGGAAACATTCCTGAACAATCGGAATATGGCTAGGATTTCCACCTCCCAACATCAATAAGTCATTATTTCCAGTCATTGCATTCCCAAGATCGTCCATAAGCTGAACGATTCCTGAATCACCATCAAAACGAGATGCAAATTTTGAAAATTTCATTGATTATTAGGCCAATAGTTCTTAATGCTGGGGCTATAAAACTACTTAAAACTCTTTTTTGCTATTTTTTTTCCGATCAAAACTAATCGAATCGCACGTTCTGCCGCATTTGCCAAATGTTTACGTGAATTTTTGATTGCCTCTTCAAGCGACATGTCGCGTGCACAAGCGCTTTCTAAACCATCAATCCCATATGCAAAAACATCATTAGCGTCATCTGTAATTCCGCCACCAATCACAACAGTTGGGATATGGTATTTACGAGCTGCTTTGGCTATGCCCGAAGGGGTTTTACCAAAGGCTGTTTGAGTATCAACTCGCCCTTCTCCTGTGATAACTAAATCAGCATTCTCCATGTGTTTACAAATATTTGTGGCATCGATTACAATTTCAATCCCACTTTTCATTCTAGCTCCCGTAAACGCAACTAAACCTGCGCCTAATCCACCTGCTGCACCCGCTCCCTTTAATTTGGTTACATCCTTCCTTAAGGACTGCTTAATTACTTTCCCAAGATGCCTGAGGTTCTCGTCCAATATTCTGACCATAGTAGGTGTTGCGCCTTTTTGCGGCGCAAAAACATACGATGCTCCTGATTTACCACACAGGGTATTATTAACATCACATGCGACAATAATTTTTATTTTTTTTAATAGAGGATCTGCTTTTTTATTGTCAATGTTTGCTATTTTCTTAAGCATTCCCCCAGAACCATAGTCGCTAATTACTTTGCCTTGTTTATTAAGAAAACGAATACCTATTGCTTGGGCCATTCCAACGCCACCATCGTTTGTTGCAGAACCACCAATTCCAATAATAATTTTTTCTGCACCTCTCTTTGCAGCATCCAAAATTAATTCTCCTGTACCATAAGTTGTTGTCTTTAATGGATTCTTATTTTTACCACTAACGAGAGGTAGTCCTGATGCCTCTGCCATCTCAATTACAGCTGTTTTACCATCAGACAATAAACCGTATCGAGCCGAAACAGTATTGCCGGCAGGTCCGACAACACGCTTACGAATGAATTTTCCGCCAACACCATCTACAAGAGATTGCACGGTACCCTCGCCACCGTCCGCCATAGGCACCTTAATGCATTTAGCTCTGGGCAAAACACGCTTAATACCTTTCTCAAAAGCTGTGGCAACTTCTAGAGAAGTTAAATTTCCTTTAAAAGAATCAGGGGCAAAAATAATTTTCATAAATGCATACTCCGATAAACCATCATTCTATAAAATATAATAGCTTAACAAGTTTGTTAGGAAATAATTACCTATGTTGACAGGAAACGATTTTTTCACTAAAACTAATATTTTAAAAGCTATAGTCTAAAGTATTTCAATAAAATTCAACAATATTTTACATTAAATCATAAGAAGTACCTTGAGTTCTATTTTGTTATAAAAATTGAGTTATTTGTTATAAAAATAGACTGTAGAATAGCCATATTTGAATAGAGTCATTACACTATGAGACCTTAAATGTCATAAAAATGAGTTCATTTAATTCGATAAAAATAACAATATAATTCAAAATAATTGATCGATGGAGATTTATAATAATGAAATATCTTAAATTAAGCCTAATAAGTATATTACTAATCCCGGTATTGGTATCAGCGCATGGGCCATCACGACAAAAAGTTGTTCAAGAAATTGAGATTAATGCTAATGCAGACAAGATATGGAAGATTATTGAAAATTTTTGCTCTATACAGGATTGGCATCCCGGAATATCAAGTTGTAATGCTGATAATGGTTCCAAAATTAAATCTATTCGTACAATCGAATTAAAAAACGGTGAAAAAATAAATGAAATATTATTTAAGCTTGACGCAGAAAACAAAAGAATGCAGTACGGAATGCAAGAACTGGAAGAAGGACGTATTATAAAAGGACTACCAATTGCCACTCATGGCTCTACAATTTCGATCAGTGAGAGCGAGGGAAAATCAAAAGTACAATGGAAAGGCGCTTTTTACCGTTCTTTCCCAGGACAACAACCGCCGGCTGAATTAACAGACAAGGCCTGTATTGAAGCAGTTACAATACTTTATAAAACTGGACTAGAAAACCTAAAAAAACTTGCAGAGAAATAATAATACAAAGTTAAAATAAAAAAATCGTTTGTGAAAAAATTAGTATTTTTTCTTTTGTTCTGCTGGGCTCATTGGGTATATGCTCAGCCTTATGCATATATCACAAATCAAGGTGATAATTCTGTTTCGGTAATTGACACTAATACTAATACAGTTATTCAGACGATAGCTGTAGGGCATCGCCCTGCTGGAGTTGTCGTCAGTAATAATGGAAAACGTGTATATATTAGCAATCCTGAAAGTAAAAATATCTCTGTTATTGACACTAAAACATTAACAAATATTAAAACAATAAAAATAGGTAGTGGCCCATTAGCCATCGCAATTAGTCCCGATGATCAATCCGTTTATGTCGCTGATTGGTATGAAGATAGTATTTTTATTGTTGATACCGTTTCATTGTCAATTAGAAATAAAATTAAGGTTGGCGATTCTCCATCTGGATTAGTAGTCAATCCTGACGGACAATTCCTATATGTTGCAAATCGCGATGAAAATACAGTTATGATTATAAATCTTTCTGAAAATAAAATTGTTGATACCATTGAGGCAGGTATAGCGCCCTTTGGGTTAGCATTGAATACAAAAAGAAATGAGCTCTACAGTGCTAATGTGCGTTCAAATAACATTAGTGTTATTAATCTTCATACAAAAAAAATAATGAATATCAAAGTGGGTAATTTTCCTTATGCTATAGCTGTTGATAATATAGATGAACGTTTATTTGTAACTAATCAGCGTTCAAATACAGTTTCTGTTATTAATCTAAATGAAATGAAAACCGTTAAAACTATTAATGTTGGTGAATACCCGGAAGGAATTGACCTACACCCTAATAATATTCATCTCTACGTTGCAAACTGGTTTGATAATATTATTTCCATAATCGACATACCTGCTCTAAAAGTTATATCTGAAATTGAAGTAGGAGAAGGATGCCGAGCATATGGAAAATTTATTTCCCATTAAGAAACTGAGATAGCTAATTTATAAAAAATTATTAATCAATTCATAAAGTTATAAAGTATAGTAAGAATTGAGATAGTAATTTTACCTTGAATTTTCTCTAAATGTTCTCTTATAATAAGCCTTAATTTTGGGGAAAAAAATGACAATAAGAAACTGGCCTCGCGTTATCGCATTGGCTGACATGAATGCCTTCTTTGCCTCCATTGAACAAGCACGAAATCCAAGTCTTATCGGTAAACCTATTGGGATTACTAATGGAATAAAAGGAAGTTGCATTATTACCTGCTCATATGAAGCGCGATCATATGGGATACATACTGGTATGCGTGTCAAAGAAGCAAAAAAACGTTGCCCAACTTTTATTCAACTGCCATCTAATCCTATTTTATATAGCAAAATATCAACTGACATTATGACTATTCTTCACGAGATCACTCCCGATATAGAAATTTTCTCTGTTGATGAAGCATTTCTTGACATGACTCGTTGTAAAAGAATTTGGGATAGCCCTGAAAGTATTGGTAAAAAAATAAAAGAAAAAGTATTTAGTGTATCTGGCGTACATTGTTCGGTAGGAATAAGCGGTGATAAAACTACAGCAAAATATGCTGCAAAACTTCATAGGCCAAATGGTTTAACGGTTATTCCCCCATGGAATGCCGAAAAGGTGCTTAAAGATGTTGCTGTAATGGAGCTCTGTGGAATTAATAAAGGAATTGGCGCATTTCTAGCTAAGAGAGGTATTTTTACATGCGGGGATGTTGGGAAAATGCCGATTGGAATTTTGGGGCAGCGTTTTGGTAATCCAGGAAGAAGGATATGGTGTATGTGCCAAGGCAAAGATCCTGAAAAAGTTAAAAATGACGTCAGAGTGCCTAAAACTATTGGTCATGGAAAAATTATGCCTCCCAATACAAGATCAAAAAATATCATACACATGTATCTGGTTCACATGTCAGAAAAAGTTGCTCAGAGATTAAGAAGGAATGCTTTATGTGCCCAAAAATTTTTTATTGGCTTAAAGACAAATAATGGCTGGATAGGTAGTAAAAAAATAAAAACAGTGCTGCCTACTAATGACGGCCGCCAAATCGCGGCACTATGTAAGATAATTTTAAAACAATATTGGCGTGGTGAAGGTGTATATCAAATACAAGTAACTGCATTAGATCCGCTCCAGGAAAAAGGTCAAATTGATTTATTCAAAAAAGATAACAATAATAAACAAGATAAACTGAATAAGACAATTGATTATGTTAACGAGAGCTACGGAGAATTTACACTGGCACCAGCTAATTTATTAAATCGAACAAATATGCCGAATGTGATTGCCCCTGCTTGGAAGCCTTATGGTTATAGACAAAGCATTTTTCATGCGCATAAAAAAAATAATAAAATACTTAAGAAAATATTTCGATTAAATAATAAATAACTAATATTTTTTATATATTAAAATTATTTTCTCTGACACGAAAAAATTATTTTAGATTTTTATTTAATTCAAGATAATCAGATAAGCCTAGAATGTCTTTGATTTCATCAAAACCCACCATAATATTAGCCATATTTTTAGTGTGTCCGTCTCGCTTAAAAACTTCAGTCATTTCACGCATAGCATGGGCTGTAAGCAAAACCGAATCAATGGGGGCTACCATCATCTTAAAACCCATTTCTTCTAATTCAGCAACACTTAATATTGGCGTCTTACCAAACGCAAGCATATTAACAAACTTTGGATAATCAATACGCTTACATATCTCTTCTAATTCACTTATCGATAAAGGTGCTTCAATAAATGCAACATCAGCGCCGGCATCGCAGTAGCGATTGATTCGATCGATTGCAACATCTAATCCATCAGTTTCTCTGGAATCCGTTCGTGCTATAAATAAGAAGTCATTGTTTTCACGTGCATCTACAGCCGCTTTGAATTTTTTAACCATATCATCGGCAGAAATTACTTCTTTACCGCCAAAATGACCACAACGCTTTGGGAATACTTGATCTTCAAGAATGATGCCTGCGGCGCCAGAGCCCTCAAATTCATTAACGCAGCGCATTACATTATGTAAATCTCCGTGACCAGTATCCGCATCAGCAATTACTGGAATAGATAATCTATGCGTCATACGGCGTGTTGCATCAACCATTTCAGTCATCCCCAAAAAATTTAAATCCGGTAGGCCATAAAGACTCGCGCTTGTACCAAAGCCACCAATAAAAACTGAGTCAAAACCGCACTGTTCAACGAGAACTGCAGTGAGAACATCATGTGCACCCAGCATCTTTATAATTCCAGGTTTTTGCATCAATTCTTTTAATTGAGATGTTGAATTAGAAATATTTGTCATTATGCTATTTAATATAATTTGCTAAGCACGATTTTAACACATATCAGATATTTTCTTGTATTATTATCGTGCTCAAGTCATATTGGTATTCATTATGGAAGACATAAACCCGAAAAATGTGCTCGAAGTTTCCAATTTAAACACATGGTACGGTAACAAAAAAATTCTATCTGATATTAATTTAAATGTGTCCCATAAAGAAATTATGGTGATTATGGGGCATAGCGGATCAGGAAAAAGTACTCTGCTACGTTATATTCTTGGCTTAGAAAAAACAAAAACTGGTTTAATAAGATTATTAGACAAAGAAGTATCGAAGCTCAATAAAAAAGATCTATACAAATTACGTAAACGCATTGGTGTTGCATTTCAAAATGGAGCCTTATTCAGTTCAATGACTGTGCGCGAGAACATCGAACTCCCACTACATGAAAATACTGAACTTGATGAAAAAACAATTCACATTATGACCAGGCTGAAACTTGAATTAATGCAATTGAGTGGCACTGAATCATTAATGCCATCAGAGTTATCCGGGGGTATGTTGAAACGGGCAGGGTTAGCAAGAGCGGTTATCATGGACCCCGAGTTGCTTTTCTTTGACGAACCTTCTGCTGGATTAGATCCGATAACTTCAGCGCATCTCGATAATTTAATTTTGCAATTACGCGATGCACTTAATATGTCAATTATCGTTGTTACACATGACCTTGAAAGTGCATTTAAAATTGCCGATAGAATAACAGTTCTAGATAAAGGTAAAATAATTATGGTGGGTGATAAAGGAGCAATAAAAAAATCACGTGATGCAAGAATTATAAACATGCTAGAGCGCCGCGCAATCACCAACAATATTGATGCGGATGACTATCTAAATAGACTGACGAGAAATTAATTATGGCTTCTCAGCCCTCAAATGAATCAATATTAAATAATCTATTAATCCGTCTTGGTATTGCCGGGATTTTTTTGTATGAAACAATTCGCTCGTTATTTATTCCTCCATATTCACTGAATTTACTACTAAAACAGATTCTATTTGTGGGTGCGCGCTCAATGCTAGTTATTATTATTGCTGGCTTATTTGTGGGGATGGTAGTCGCTCTACAATTCTACGACACACTTGTTCGTTTTGGTTCTGTTAGTTTACTGGGTTCAGCTGTTGGATTGAGTCTAACTAGAGAATTAGGTCCTGTATTAACCGCACTAATGGTAATTGGCCGAACAGGTTCGGCAATGTGCGCTGAAATTGGAATTATGAGAATTGAAAATCAAATTGATGCCCTAGAATGTATGGCAATTGATCCATATCGATTTCTAATTTCCCCAAGAATATTAGCGGGCGTCCTCTGTGTTCCAATACTAACCGCTATATTTATTGTTGTTGGTATATTTGGTGGGTACTTTGTCGGCGTTATACTATTTGATCTTAGTGCTGGCTCTTATTTTCAAAACATGAATGACACGGTGCTAAGCCGTGATTTATTGATGGGTTTTATTAAGTCAATTGTCTTTGGCTTACTAATAGTCTGGATTTCTTGCGAGAAGGGCTTTAATCTCCATCTTGATAAAAATGGAGCTTATGGCTCTGAAGGAGTAAGTCGAATCACGACCGAAGCAGTGGTAATAGCATCAATTGCTATTCTATTTAGTGATTATTTACTCAGCGCTTTGATACTGTAAACTACAATTATGGATGAAAAACAACATGTAGAAATTCTTGTCGGTATATTTATACTTCTTGGAATAATTGCAATAACCTTTCTTGCGCTACGTATGGGTGATTTTGGGTTATTAAATAATACACAATACACAATAAAAGCTGAATTTACATCGGCATCGGGATTAAAAAAAGGCGCGCATGTTGAAATGGCTGGTGTTAGTGTAGGCAAGATAAAGAATATTGTTTTCAATCCAGAAACTTATTTAGCGGAAGTTTACATAGCCATAGAAAATAATATTAAAATACCAGATGATTCCACCGCTTCCATAAGAACAGCCGGGATAATTGGAGAAAAGTTTTTAAAAATCTCGCCTGGGGGAAGCGAAACTATTATTGAAAAGAATATGTCGATCGTGGAAACAGAACCTTCAATTAATCTTGAAGAATTGATTAGTAAATATATATTCGAATCAGGTAAATAAATCTAAATTGACTTAACTATCTTCGGTAGATTCAGAATAAGATGTAGGTTCATTCGAAGATTTATATTTATCAATCCTTAATTGAATGTCATCTAACAAACCATCCATACCCTCGTTTTTAACAATTGCGGCAAAGGTGCTACGATAATTACTTACAAGACTAATGCCTTCAATAACAACATCATAAGCAAACCAAATTCCATCATTATTTTTTAATTTATAATTCACTGGGATTTCTGTGTTATCAGTAATAATTAAAGTTTCAACAACCGCTCTTTTACCATTAATCGTTTCGCTAATGTATTCAACTTTTTGGTTTGTATAGGCTTCGATTTTTGTGCGATAGGTTTCTTCAAGATATTGAGAAAAAAATTCAACAAATTTTTCACGTTCGGCAGGTGTGGCAGTTCTCCAATTTGTAGCCAAGATACTCTGTGACATGCTTCTAAAATCAAAACTTTGGTTAATGACATTACCAATGCTTTTCCAACGTAATTCACGTTCTAGTGTCCCATCTTTTAAAATGCTGATTACCTTCTCAACAGAGTCCTTAACTCTTGCTGTAGGATTGGTGAAATCCTCTGCGAGTAGACTAGCTGATACCAGTGAAATTAAAATAAATGAATAAAATTTCCTCATCATTACAGTCTCTCAGTTCCCATCTCTTTAAAATAATAAACTTTAGAATTCTATACTATCAAATGAAAGCGATCTTTAGCAGTAGAATTTGCCTCAATACATACTCCTGATTGATTATTATAATTAGTTCCGAGTTAATTCTACACGAGGAACTGCTGATAATAATTTTTTTGTATATGAATCCTTTGGATTTTTAAGAATTTCCTCTGCGCTACCCTGCTCAACGATTTTACCTTTATGCATAACAGCTACATAGTGAGCAATATATTCAACAACACTGATATTGTGGGTTATAAAAAGATATCCGAGTTGATATTCTTTTTGTAGATTCTTTAGAAGAGATAATATTTGCGCCTGAACAGAAACATCAAGTGCGCTTGTTGGTTCATCGCAAATAATAAGTTTTGGTTTAACCGCCAAGGCACGTGCAATACATATACGTTGTCTTTGTCCGCCAGAAAACTCATGCGGATATCGATAACGATGCTCTGGTGTTAGTCCAACCTGTTCTAGTAACATGACCGTATTATCGTCACGTTCTTTTTTTGATATGCCTATACCTTGAGCTAACATACCTTCTTGAATTATGTCATTAATCATCATCCTTGGATTCATTGATGAATAAGGATCTTGAAATATTATTTGAATGTCTGCCCTTATTTTTCTGAGCGATAAGGCATCCAGAGTATTTAAATTTGTTTTTTGATAACTAACATCCCCAGAAGTTACCTCTAAAAGCTGTAAGATTCCTTTTCCCATGGTTGTTTTACCAGAACCAGACTCACCAACCACAGCAACTGTCTCTCCAGCATATAAATCAACTGTAACATCATCAACCGCCCTGACGTAGCCTACGGTTCGTTTGAGTATGCCCTTCCTGATTGGGTAATGTACCTTTAAATTTTTTACCTTCAGTAAACGCTTATCACCTATGTGATTAATCTTTTCAATACTCCCTTCTTTCTCGCGTTTTTCCCAACTTGGGATAGCTGAAAATAATTTTAGAGTATACTCATGCTCAGGGTTTGAAAATAAATCCTCTTTATTTTTAGTTTCCACAATACTACCGTCTTTCATCACAGCAACATGGTCTGCCATTTGTGATGCAACACCAATATCATGGGTAATAAAAAGAATCGACATGTCTCTTTCTTGCTGTAATTTCCTGAGAAGTTCCAATACTTGAGCCTGGATTGTTACGTCTAATGCTGTCGTAGGTTCGTCAGCAATAAGTAAATCTGGCTCACCTGCTAATGCAATCGCAATCATGATTCGCTGTTTCATTCCCCCGGAAAATTGATGGGGATATTCATTAATCCGCCTTTCTGGCTCAGGTATACCAACAGCATCAAGCAATTCAATGCTGCGCGCTATACATTGATTATTTGATAAATTCATATGCTGATGCAATGTCTCGCTAATTTGTTGTCCAGCTGTCAATACTGGATTTAATGATGTTTGTGGTTCTTGAAAAATCATCCCAATATTAGCGCCACGAACCTCACGCATTTTATTCTCGGGCAATTGAAATAGATTTTTATCATTTAAAATCACTTCTCCAGCATTTATTTTTATGGCTGAGGGTAATAATCTCATAATAGAAAGTGCTGTAATTGATTTACCGCTACCAGATTCACCTAGTAAAACAAATGTTTCGCCTCGTCGAATATCAAATGAGATATTATCAACAATATTAATCTTTCCTGTTTCAGAACCAGTAGAAACCGTAAGATTTTTAACTTGTAATAAATTTTTAGTCATTATAATTAGTCATCGATATTCGGTAATTTACGCGGTCTTCTATTTTCATCAAGCGCAACATAAGTTAATTCTGCTTCAGTCACTTTGACAATTTTTTTATTTATTGGGTTACGCTCAGCATACACTTCGACCTTAACGGTAATTGAAGTTCTTCCGGTTCTTATAATATCTGCATAACAACTAATAACATCGCCAACAAAAACAGGTTCATGAAACTCAAATGATTTAACTCCCACCGTAGCAGTTAGCCCTTTTGCTCTTTCGTATGCGGTAATAGCGCCGGCTACATCGACTTGAGACATAATCCATCCACCAAAAATACAACCCCCAGGATTAAGCTCCTTTGGATATGCGGCGACTCTAATTGCTGGCTGTTTATTGTTAGGTAATGTTACATTTTTATCATTCATAAATTTTCCTTTTTTTAGATAGATTAAAACTCACGCAATCTAGGATCAAAAGCATCTCTAACTGCATCTGAAAAAAGATTTGCGGCTAGAACTAATATAAACATAAAAATAAATGCCGCAGCAAGTGACCACCATACGATTGGTTCACGTGCCATTTCAAGGCGTGCGCTATTAATCATGTTGCCCCAACTATACATACTTGGATCAACGCCAATATTTATATACGAAAGTACAGCTTCAGCTAATACAAGACCGCTAAAATCAAGAACAATTGAAATCATAACAATATGCATAACATTAGGTAATAAATGGCGAAATATAACCTTGTAATTTTGAACACCAAAAGCTCGTGCTGCCTGCACATAGTCAATCTCTCGTAACTTCAGAGCTTCAGCTCTTAATAAACGACATAACCCAGTCCAACTAGTAATACCTAAAATAATACATAAAAAGAGGAGCCTTAAATCAGCTCTTTGTTCTATGCTATTAAAATCATCTGCGTGATTACTAATATACACCTGCAATAGAAGTATCGAGGCTGCAATTAATAAAACACCTGGGATAGAATTTAATGTTGTATAGAGATATTGAATTACATCATCAATCCAACCACGAAAATAACCCGCCATTAAACCCATTGCAATGGCAAATGGAAGCATAACGAGCGTTGTTAGTGTGCCAATAACGAGTCCAGTACGAATACTCTTTAATGCTTGATATAGAACATCCTGCCCTACTTTATCTGTACCAAAAACATGATAATTCTGCGATAAACTACATATAATACATATAGTTATAATAATCGTTAAAGTTGTTATAAATATCGCAAGCCAGTGAGTATTGAATTTATTAAGTAAGCAGTTATGTAAAGTCGTCCTATAACTAGCTCGCATTAATTTTGATAGTACAAAAATTATTAAATTAATAATAATAGCGCTAATCAATAGTCCGTATAAAAAACCCAGAGAAATTCGCTTAACAATATCAGCAGTGCTTTCAGATTCAGGATTATTAAGGGATGCTCCTCCATATATTAATCTTGGGTAAGCTCTAATTTTTTTACCATTTTCCTGTTCAATCATTTCTTTTGAAAAGGAATAACTTGCAAGTGGTGCAGAATACGTTTTTTCATTTTTTAATCTTAAATCACTCAATAAAATATCTAGAACACTTAAGATTTCATTTGAATATATTTTTTCAGTTGATTTGTCTGTTTCTATTTTCGGATGAAAATGTATTGAATCAAATAAGCCAATACAAACAAAGAAAAATAAAATCACTGCCGAAGACATTGCTAAAGATCGTTTTCTTACATCTCGCCATGGCGCCGCTAAATGTTCTTGCTTTCTCCCATAGAAAAAAAACGCAACCACTCCAAATAAAAGTAAAAATATTAAAAAATCGGTAATAAATATTACAGGCATAGGCTTAGTTAATTTAACCTGACCCTTGGGTCAACAAATGTATATGAAATATCTGTTAGTATTAAACCAATAATGTATAAAACAGACCCTAAAAAAACCATCGATCGAACAATTGCAAAATCTTGGCGGTTTATTGCGTCAATTGTGTAACTACCCAAACCCGGAATAGCAAAAAATGACTCAACAATTAGACTGCCCATAAACAGAGATGGCAAAATAACCACAACCCCTGTCAAAATGGGAATTAAACCATTTGTTAAAACATGGCGGTATAGTACTCTTGATTCGGGCAGGCCTTTTGCTCTCGCAGTTCTTACGTAATCTTTATTCATTTCTTCAAGAAAAATTGTTCTATACCAACGCGTGCTTGCACCTATTCCACCAATTAAGCCAACCAACACAGGCAAAATAATAAACTTAAATGCATTTAATCCTGTGTCATAGCCAGATATGGGGACTAAATGAAGAAATTTACCAATTAAATACTGACCCCCAATGATATAAAACAATCCTGATATCGACATCATAATAACGCATAAAACCACACCACTAACATCCACATAACTACCACGAAAAAAAGCGAGGATTAAACCAAACGAAATATACGCTAATAAACCAATAAATAAACTTGGGACAGTTATAGCAAGACTAGGCCACATTCTCTGACTGATATCATAACCAATGTCTCGTCCACTATCGGAGCGGCCAAAATCAAAAACAAATAATTTAACAGAATTTTGAAAAAATATAGTTTCTGTTATTTTTTTTGTTCCATCAACACGACCATTAAATAATATTGGTTTATTGTAGCCTCGATCATCTTTCCATTTTACGATTGCAGCTTCACTAACGCGTTTAATCCCAAGATGCATGCGAGCCATATCATCAGGTGTATTAACAACAAAGAATAAAACAAATGTAATTATATTAACGCCTATTAGAATAGGTAATGCATACATAATTCGCCGTAAAATATAACTTACCATGAGATTAATTGATTCTCTTTACGACGATATAAAATAAAAGCAGGTAGTAAAATGACACTGAAAACAAAGAGTACGATTACGATTGGCCACCAAATAGGCTTGTTCCATTCAATCCTTTTCTCAGCCCTTAGTTTTGGATTGATACGTTTATATTTCAAAGTATTATTTGCCATCAAATTCGGTTTCGCATTTTTATACCAATCATGATGCAATGAAAAACCTACTGGATGATACCCCCATAACCACGGTGCATCATATCTAACGAGCTCTACTATTTGATTAATAAGTTTCTGTCTTTCCGGACCGTTTTTCATACTTTTCATTTGGTCAAATAGTAAATCAAATTTTTCATTTTGATAATTTGCTGCGTTTTCTCCATTATGATCAATCTTTGCATTAGGACCATATAATAGAAAAAAGAAATTTTCAGGATCTGGGTAATCCGCATTCCAACCCCACTGAAATATTTGCGCTGTCCCCTTTCTCATTTTCTCTTGAAAACGATTATAATCGGTAGCACGTATCACAAGATTAATAC
The DNA here is from genome assembly GCA_913045195.1 of uncultured Legionellales bacterium. Classification (GTDB taxonomy): domain Bacteria; phylum Pseudomonadota; class Gammaproteobacteria; order Eutrophobiales; family Eutrophobiaceae; genus UBA11869. The sequence goes on from CAJWQR010000015.1 coordinate 14,835, forward strand.
CAAGCTTTGCAAATTGTTTTCTTAGCCAATCGAATGAAGCCTTACTGCCGGGGCCTGCAGCAGGAGTATCTAAGTTTAGTACTAAGGGTTTGCCTGTTATTTCATCGCGCCCATTTTTATAACCTGCTTTAGACATTAATTCTTTAGCCTGTTCGACAGATTGTCTAATTGCTTTATTGTTTTCCCATTGATAAACGTAAGGATTTATTCCAGTCTCGTCTGAAACATATCCAAAAATACCGGGGGGGATTGGGCCTTGCGCAGGTTTTCCTCTGCCATTTGCAAAAATAGAGATATATTCTTCATAATCAACCGCAATTGAAATAGCACGCCTTAATAATCTTGCGCGTTCAGTATTACCGCCGACTAAATCATCAGCCATATTAAATCCCATATAATAAGTTGACGCAGTGGTAGTAGTTAATAATTTAATTCCTTTTTGTTCCATTTCTTCTGTTAATTGAGCATCTCCTTGTGTGTTAAATTGGACAGCCTGGTCAAAACTATCTGAAACAATACCTGAGGTATCATAATAACCTTGAAGGAATTTATTCCAAGCAGGTATTGATTCTTTTTCAAGACTATAAATAGCCTTATCGATAAAAGGCATTTTCTTTCCTGCGTCATCTAACAGCCCAATATCTCGATCTTTATTCTCGCCATCAATCGGAAATAATTCTCCTCTAAAATTTGGATTACGTTCGAGCACCATCCTGCGGTTTGGATTATTTTCTGTCAGCATGAACGGACCAGTTCCAATAGGATACCAATCAAGAGAAATGTTTTTTTCAGCAAACCCCTTTTGCGAATAAAAAAGATCTGCTTCCCAAGGCATTGGTGAAAAAAATGACATCGATAACCAATACAAGAACTGGGGATATTTTTCTTTAAGCGTTATTTCAAAAGTATACTTATCAATCAATTTTGCGCCAGATAATTCATGATCATTTAAATTTAAAAATCCTGAATTTAATTTAATTTGGTATATATTTTTTAATTCATCAGAAAATTTATCCAATCCAAGAATATATTTTTCCATTAAACCTGCAATTGGTGAATGAATGCGTGGATGGGCCATTCTTTTTATCTGGTAAATATAATCACTAGCTAACAACTCTCTCGTTCCGGTATTATCAAAATCAGACAATGTATGAATATCTTTTAAATCAGTGAGATTGAGTTTGTGATAAAGATAATTATCACTTTTATCTTTCGCAAAAGCAGGATGTGGTTGATATAAGATTCCTGGTTTTATTGATATTCGATATTTAACACTAGCAATATCTTCTGCCTTTGAATCTTCTGCTAATATTTTCCCGTCCTTATCTTGATAAATAGCAATTGGTAAATTTATAGCGGTAAGCGGAGCGAGTTCGTAAGGTCGTTTTAAGAAATGATATTGCAGTAAAGGCTCATAAATCTGCCCAAGAAAAATGTATTCATTTGAACTGTATGAACTAACTGGATCTAAATGCTTAGGACGCTCAGAAAACGAATCATAATAAACTAATTCATTAGATTCTTGATAAGGATATGGATTATTCCAGCTTGATGGACCGCAGGCGATACAAAATAATGGTACCCATATGAAAAAGTATGGGGTCCTGCAGGTCCTAAATATAAGCCTATTTACTATTTTTATGAGTTTTCTAGTCACTGGTCCATTATAAACGCGATTGTTTTTCTGTACACTTTGATAGTTTGTAGTGAAAAAAATTCAAATAACTAGACTAAAAAGGATTAATTGATGGGATTACTCAATAATAAACGCGCCTTAATAGTTGGTGTAGCAAGCAACCGTTCAATAGCCTGGGGAATAGCTCAAGCAATGCACCGTGAAGGTGCTCAGTTAGCATTTACCTACCAAAATGAAAAACTACAAGGTAGAGTAGAAAAATTCGCTAGTGAACTTGATTCGAAAATAATTCTACCTTGTGATGTAGGCAATGACGAACAAATTCGATCTGTTTTTGATAATTTGAATAAATATTGGGATGAGTTCGATATTTTAATTCACTCTGTCGCATTTGCTCCAAGAGAGTTACTTGATGGTGAATATCTCAAAAATCTTACGCGAGAAGGTTTTCTAACTGCGCATGAAATTAGTTCTTACAGCTTCTCAGCGCTCGCTAATGCATCCAGAAAGATGATGCAAGGCGGAAACAGCGCAATGTTAACGCTGAGTTATCTTGGTGCAGTTCGCTCAATGCCTAATTACAATGTCATGGGTCTAGCAAAAGCAAGTCTTGAAGCGAATGTACGATATATGGCTTCAAATCTTGGTCCTGAAGGCATTCGTGTTAATGGGATATCAGCAGGTCCAATTCGGACATTAGCTTCGTCTGGAATTAGTGGGATGCGTGATTTCTTAACACATGTCGAAAAAGTTTCCCCATTAAGACGAAATATCACCATTGAAGAAGTGGGTAATGTAGCGGCCTTTCTTTGCTCTGATTATGCATCTGCAGTAACTGGCGAAATTACCTATGTTGATTCTGGATTTAATACCGTAGGCATGTCCTAGGCATATTTGCTGGATTAAGAAAAATATGATTTTTGGCGAAAATAAATTAGTCATCGCAATCTTCATTGGTGGTTTTGCCGGTATTATGTGCGGCTGGCTATTTGGCCCAAAAATGCTTGCTATTGCCTGGATAGGCGATTTATTTCTAGACGCCTTGAAGATGATGATTATTCCGCTAATTGTGGGTGCAGTTATCAGTGGGGTTACATCTCTTGGAGATATTCGCAAATTAGGTAAGGTTGGTGGTATTACGTTACTTTATTATGCGAGCACAACAGCTTGTGCTGTACTGATTGGGCTAATTATGGTTAATGTAATTCAGCCTGGTGATGGTATTAATTATCAAACAGAAGCTATTTCTGAATCAATATCGAACAGAGATAATATTAACTTAACAGAATTAGTTAGATCCTTAATTTCGCCAAATATTATTTCTGCTGCATCAAATACACAATTACTCCCTATTATTGTTTTCTGTCTTTTGTTTGGTGCTGCGCTAACAACACTAGGAAAAAATAAAACAACAATCATTAACTTTTTTGATGCTCTCAATGAAGCCATGATGAAACTTGTAATGTGGATTATGGTTTTTGCGCCGTTAGGTATTTTTTGTCTTGTTGCTGGTCAATTTGGAAAAGTTGGCGGAGGAACGGCAATAAAAAGCGAACTCATAGCAGTTGGTAGCTACTTTTTTACCGTAATCCTTGGTCTAACGTGCCATTTTTTACTGCTATTTATTATTTTAATAATCTTTAGTAAGCGAGGAAGAGAGTATTTATTTAAATTATTGCGCGCGCTATTAACGGCTTTTGGCACAGCAAGTTCATCTGCCACATTACCATTAACGATGAAATGTGCTCTCGAAGCGGGTATTGATAAACGCTCAGTAAAGTTTGTTTTACCAATTGGAGCAACAATCAATATGGATGGCACAGCTTTATATGAATCTGTTGCTGTAATGTTTATAGCGCAAACATATGGAATTAGTATGGGTATGGAGCAGCAAGTTATTATATTTATAACTGCAACTCTAGCAGCAATTGGTGCGGCCGGAATTCCTCAAGCAGGCTTAGTAACAATGTTAATAGTATTAAATGCAGTAAATTTACCTGCAGAAGGTATAGGGTTAATTTTGGCTGTTGACTGGCTATTAGATAGGTTTAGAACAACGGTAAACGTATGGGGTGACTCTGTTGGGGTAGCTATTGTTGAAACATATCTTCCTACAGAAACCGCTTCGAGAAATGGCTAAATATTTTCATTAAATATTCTTATATCTGTATTATTTCTGGCATCTCTTAATAAATCTTGCCACTCATTCGTACTAAGTATACGTCTTAATTTTAGATCGGTTGATTTTTTTTGTTCTTCATCGACTTCTAGTGTTTCATCATTTGCGTTTAATATAACAATAATTGCATAATCACCACTGCCGAGGCGTTGACTTGTAATAATAGGTTCATCAGAATTTGGTTTTCCCGCTCCAAATACACTGCGTAGAATCGCTCTATTTATAAACATATCATCGCGTTTTACTTTTTCAGTAGTTGTCCATTCAATACCTGAATGACTAATAACCGATTCTGGATTTACACCAGATTTAAGCTCAGTAACAATTCTGTCGCCCGTTTCATTAACTTTTTCTCCGGCCAACTTAAGTCTGATGCTCGCAATAACTTCATCACGAACATCTTCCAATGGCTTAGTAGCAGGTTCCTTATGATCTAATACTCTCAGTACCACGATATGATTATCTGATAATTCAATTGCATCACTATTATTTCCCGATCTGATAAGTTCGGGATCAAAGCTTTTTGAAATTATAAGAGGGTCAGACAATAGTCCCTCCAAATTATTATCTCGAGCGAAATAATCGGTGTTTATTATTTCTTTACCAATAGCATCTGCAGCGATTTCAAGATTATCTGAATTTTCATAGCTCAGTGTTGTTAATTGATCAGATAATTCAAAAAATTGCAATTCTGCTTGCTTATTCTTGTAGTCTTCTTTTACTTTTTGGGCGGAATTTTCATATTTGTTTTCAGAACCACCTCTTATTTCAACAACTTTTACGATATTAAAACCTTCCTTCGTTTCAATAACTTTACTTACCACGCCTTCCTCTGAATTAAATAAAAATTCATCTATTTCTTTACCCATAATTCCTTTACTCATGAAAGAATGTTCGCTAAATTCAAGAGCCTCACCTGTTGATTGTTGAACAATTTCTTCAAAATCTTTTCCTTCGTTCGCAAGCTCTAGAGCGGAAGTAATAACTACTTCTGCTTTGTTTTTATTTTCGTCAGTTGCCTTTTCGCCTGTTTTAACAAATAATTTACGAACCGAGCGCTGTTCAACAACGTCATAGTCACCCTTATTATCATTATAAAAATTTCTAAGAACTTCCTCATTAGTCTCAATATCTTTAGCTAATTCTTTAATATTCAGTTCTAAATAGGCGACTTTTACTTGCTCGGGTTGGGTGAATAGGTTTGGATTAGCTTGATAAAAAACATCGATATCTGAGTCACTAATTTCACCATCCTCAATAAATGAAGGTAGACTAAGGATTGTATAAGTTATATCACGTGATTGTGATTCCAATCTTAGTATGTTTTCTAATTCTGGTTCTAATATGAAAGTAGTTTCAAGAAAACCAGCCTGTAACTGCTCAGACAGTAAGTCCATACGCAACTGGGCTTCAAAAATAGATGGGGCCATACCGATACTATTAATACTTTGTTCATATTTAATACGATCAAAGCCTTCTTCATTTCTAAAAAACTCAATATTTTTTATTGATTCAGTAAGCTTTTCATTTGTGATATTTAATCCGCTATCAATAACAAGCTGATTAATTAATTCTGACTCAATTAACTTTTCTATTGTTTGGTTTTTTATAAATGTATCTTCCTCTAAAGAAAGTGAATCCCCTAAAACTGACTGCATTTGTTTCCTTAATTGTGAAAATGATCGTTGGAATGACTGAAAGGAGATATCAACGTCATTTACTTTGGCCACATTAAGCTGACCTGCCTGTCCGCTATAAAAACTAACGCCCCAAAAAGCAAATGAGATGACCAGTAAACCAACTATGACACCGGCTATCCATCCTGTTGCTTTATCTCTTATTATCGTTAACATAATTTAACTCTACATTTTCTATAATTTAAAATTAATACGGGCGTATCATTTTATGTGATACGCCCGTTAGATTGTATTTATTTAATCTAGTTGGCGGAGTGGACGGGACTCGAACCCGCGACCCCCGGCGTGACAGGCCGGTATTCTAACCAACTGAACTACCACTCCGGGAAGTTATTCTGGTGGGTGCTGAGGGGTTCGAACCCCCGACCTACGCCTTGTAAGGGCGTCGCTCTCCCAACTGAGCTAAGCACCCAAGGGCGCGCTAGTTTAGGGCATCCTTGAGTGCTTTTCCAGCCTTAAACCCAGGGACTTTAGACGCCTTAATTTGTATAGCTTCGCCTGTTCTTGGGTTACGCCCCATACGGGCTTCGCGCTGACGCACTGTAAAAGTTCCGAACCCAACGAGTGTTACGCTGTTTCCCCCTTTTAAAGCATTAGTTATATTTTCAATCGCAGAATCCAATGCTCTTGCCGCGGAAGCTTTAGTTATATCAGAATCTTCTGCAACAGCATCGATAAGATCAGCTTTATTCATAATGGTAGTTCCCCTTCAGTTGGGTTAATGAAATATATTTTCTTACTATTTAATCGTTTTAATCGTTTATTAAAAATGCAATTATTGTGTCAAAGAATATGCCTTTTTCAAGAAAAGCAGCTTTAAGTATAGAATTTATACCAACTGCTGAAAACCCCGTCAAGCAATGCTTTCACGGTTTATGGAAATTTTTTAAGGTCTTTATGATTATATCATCTAGACTTTGCGTAAAGTATTGTCTCTAATGAGGTCTAATTGAATCATTTTTTTCTTTATTTTTATCAGACGCGACATCGGATTTAGATTGTTCCTTAATATTCGGTTCTGGCATTTTTTCTAGCGCAATTTCAAAAACTTCATCGATCCATCTGACAGGCCGAATATCGAGATTTTGCTTTATGTTTTTTGGTATTTCTACCAATTCTCTTTTATTTTCCTCTGGTATTAATACGGTTTGCAAACCTCCGCGTAATGCCGCAAGTAATTTCTCTTTTAGTCCTCCGATTGGCAATACCTCACCTCGTAACGTAATTTCGCCTGTCATAGCAACACTAGATCTAACAGGAATATTGCATAACGCTGACACCATAGCTGTGCACATCGCTACACCAGCACTTGGGCCGTCTTTTGGTGTCGCGCCTTCGGGAACATGAATATGGAAATCATGTTCCTTATAAAATTCATGGTCGATTCCTAAAAGCTCACTACGACTTCTCACAACGGTCATTGCAGCCTCTATCGACTCCTGCATAACATCACCTAATTTTCCGGTACGTGTAATCTTACCTTTACCATCTACAATAGCAGTTTCAATTGTTAATAGTTCGCCGCCTACCTCTGTCCACGCCAATCCTGTAACTTGCCCTATTCTGTTTTCCTCTTCCATCATGCCATAACGATAATGTTTAACGCCTAACAATGATTCTAGTTTTTTAGAGGTGACAGTCACTTTCTTTTCTGATGGTTTAAGCAAAATTCTTTTTACAATTTTTCTGCAAATATTGGCTATTTCACGATCTAAATTACGTACGCCAGCTTCACGTGTGTAATGGCGAATAATATCCCGAATAACACTTTCTCTGATTGAAATCTCGTCATTTTTTAACCCATTCTGTGCCATCTGTTTTTCAATAAGATAGTTTTTTGCAATATTTACCTTTTCATCTTCTGTGTATCCGGATAATCGAATTACTTCCATTCGATCTAATAAAGGGGCTGGAATATTCAAACTATTTGCGGTAGTTACAAACATAACTTCAGATAAATCGTAATCAACTTCAAGATAATGGTCATTGAATAAACTGTTTTGTTCTGGATCTAGAACCTCTAACAGTGCAGAAGCTGGGTCACCACGAAAATCCATTGCCATTTTATCTATTTCATCCAATAGAAAGAGTGGATTCTTTTTCCCAATTTTAGACATGCCTTGAATAATTTTCCCTGGCATAGATCCAATATATGTACGTCGGTGCCCTCTTATTTCAGCTTCATCACGGATTCCTCCAAGTGACATTCTGGCAAACTCACGATGAGTTGCTCTTGCAATTGAACGGCCAAGTGATGTTTTGCCAACACCTGGCGGACCCACTAAACATAAGATAGGGCCTTTCATTTTTTTTACGCGTTGTTGTACTGCTAGATACTCTAAAATGCGCTCTTTAACTTTTTCCAGCCCATAATGATCTGCTTCAAGAATTGCTTCAGCCTCGACTATATCTTTTGAAACTTTACTGCGTTTTTTCCAAGGCACATTTAGTAACCAGTCTATGTAGTTACGGACAACTGTCGCTTCAGCAGACATTGGTGACATCATTCTTAATTTACTTAACTCTGATTCTGCTTTCCCTTTGGCTTCCTTATGCATCCCTGCTTTTTCTATCTTATTTGCAAGATCATCAATCTCATTCGGAACATCTTCCATATCACCTAATTCATTCTGTATCGCTTTCATTTGTTCATTTAAGTAATACTCACGCTGACTTTTTTCCATTTGCGATTTAACTCTACCGCGAATCTTTTTCTCAACATGCAACAAATCAATTTCTGACTCCATTAATTGTATTAAGTATTCTAGCCTTTCCTTGACATCTGTTATGCCTAAAACGTGTTGCTTTTCTTCAATTTTTACTGCCATATGAGCGGCAATTGTGTCTGCCAACCGACTAGAGTCATCTATACTTACTAATGAAGATATAATTTCTGGAGGGACCTTTTTGTTTAGCTTCACATACTGTTCAAATTGGTTTACTGCTGAGCGAACGTGTACATCCATCTCTTGTTCATTCACTGTTTTTGGTTCTAATAATTTAGCATCCGCAACAAACATACCTTTAGTTTCCCTGTAGTTGTATATTGTCGCTCTTGATGTGCCTTCAACAAGCACCTTGATTGTGCCATCTGGTAATTTTAATAATTGGAGGATATTTGCCATGGTTCCAACATCATAAGTCTCATCTTCACCTGGGTCGTCCTCAGTTGGACTTTTTTGCGCAATAAGTAATATCTGCTTATTGCCCTCCATTGCTATATCTAGTGCTTTTATTGATTTTGCACGCCCAACAAAAAGTGGAATTACCATGTGTGGATATACGACAACATCACGAAGTGGTAATACTGGTAATGTTTGAGTTTCTAGAGACATAACTATATGATTTCTAATAAAATAATAAGATTTTCAATATTACTAAGAGTTTGCATATAACCCCCTAATATTGTGGCTAAATTATTTTTTTCAACCTACTAATATAAAACTAATTAAAAACATTCTAAAATTAATCTGCCACAAATTAAAAAATAACTACTCTGTTGCTACCTTTTTTATATCTGGTACTTCATAGATCAATAAAGGATCAGTTCCATTATTGATGACGCTTTCATCAATAACGACTTTAACAATATCCTCGCTTGAAGGTAAATTATACATCGTATCTAGTAAAATATTTTCCATAATTGATCGAAGGCCTCGCGCTCCGGTTTTACGATCCATTGATTTCTTTGCGACAGCACGTAATGCATCTTCACGAAACTCCAATTCACAATCTTCCATCTCGAATAGATGAATATACTGTTTAGTAATCGCATTTTTTGGTTCAACCAGAATTTGGACAAGCTGTTTTTCATCAAGCTCATCTAAGGTAGCAGCAACTGGAAGTCTGCCAACAAATTCCGGAATTAACCCATACTTAATTAAATCTTCTGGTTCAACACCCTGTAAAAGTTCACTAACACTTTTTCTATCAGCTTGACTTTTTACTTCGGCCGAGAAACCAATACCGCCTTTTTCTGATCGCTCCAAAATAATTTTATCCAGTCCGGCAAATGCTCCTCCACAAATGAATAAAATATTTGAAGTATCAACAGGTAGAAATTCCTGCTGCGGATGCTTGCGCCCCCCTTGAGGTGGCACAGAGGCAATTGTGCCTTCAATCAATTTCAAAAGAGCTTGTTGTACACCCTCTCCCGAAACATCTCGTGTAATTGAAGGATTATCAGATTTGCGTGAAATCTTATCTATTTCGTCAATATAAACGATGCCTGTTTGGGCTTTATCAACATCGTAATCACATTTTTGAAGTAATTTCTGAATAATATTTTCCACATCTTCACCAACATAACCCGCTTCGGTTAATGTTGTTGCATCCGTAATTGTAAAAGGAACATTCAGTAAACGTGCCATTGTTTCTGCCAACAATGTTTTACCACTACCCGTTGGTCCGATTAAAAGAACATTACTCTTTGATAACTCAACATCAGTATTTTTTATTCCCTTTTCCAAACGTTTATAGTGATTATAAACAGCAACTGAAAGAATTTTCTTTGCTTTATCTTGCCCAATTACATATTCATCCAAAATCATGTTAATTTCTTTGGGTGTAGGTAACGATTTGATATCGCCAATTAATGATTTATCTAAAACTTCTTCATCAATAATATCGTTACATAATGCAACGCATTCATCACAAATAAAAACTGATGGACCCGCAATCAATTTTCTTACTTCATGCTGACTTTTCCCACAAAAAGAACAATAGAGCAAACGCTCTCCATCTCCATTCTTAGTTTCTATTTTATCAGTCATATAAACGTAATCCTCAGAAAACTGTAATTTCTAATATAAAACTATGAAATACTATTTGTCATTCAGAATATTTTAATTAGCCTTTTGGTAAATTTGCTCTCTCATCTAAAACTTCATCAATTAATCCGTAATCTTTTGCTTCATTTGCACTCATAAAATTATCGCGTTCTGTGTCATTCTTAATAGTATCAAGTAATTGGCCAGTATGATCCGAAAGAATTTTATTTAAGCGTTCACGTGCTTGCAATATTTCGCGTGCATGAATATCAATATCTGATGCTTGGCCCTGAAAACCGCCGATAGGTTGGTGAATCATAACGCGTGAGTGAGGAAGACAATAACGTTTTTCTTTCTCTCCGCCAGCAAGTAATAGTGCGCCCATACTGGCAGCCTGACCAACGCACATCGTACTAACACTTGGTTTGATGAATTGCATTGTATCGTAAATCGCCAATCCTGATGTAACTGAACCCCCAGGAGAATTTATATAAAGATTAATATCTTTGTCGGGGTTTTCAGATTCAAGATACAATAGCTGTGCAATAATTAAATTAGCAACGTTATCCTCCACTGGTCCCACCAAAAAAATAACGCGCTCTTTTAATAAGCGAGAATAAATATCATAGGCTCTCTCGCCCCTTGATGTCTGCTCGACAACCATCGGCACCAGATTTAATGCATGTATTTCATTTTTATTCATAATTATGTGTCGTGAATATTAATAATTTTTTTCTCATAGTGAAGTCTGCCTTTTATTCATAATTTCGTCAAAGGTGCATTCCTTTTCTGTCACATCTGCATGCTCCAAAACCCAATCAACCACATTATCCTCTAACACCAAGACCTCAACTTCTGCTAAATTCTTCTGATCAGAGTAATACCAATCAATAACCGCTTTTTGGTCCTCATAACCAGAAGCTGCATGCTCAACCATTTCTCGAACTTTTTTTGGATCAGCTTTTAAATTATTTTGCTTAATCATTTCAGCAAGGATTATTTGCAGTGAAACACGTTTTTTAGCTTGTTCTACAAGAACTGATTCACTCGCAGATGCAATTTTCTTTGCATCAACACCTTGTTGTTTTAAATTCTTCTCTAATTCGCTTTTGAGTCGATCATGTTCACTCATAATCAATGATTGAGGTAATTCAATTTTATTTTTATCGTGAAGCACATCAAGCACCATATCTTTAAGTTGGCGTCGAAGTGATAACTCAGCCTCACGTTCCATATTCTTTTTAATTTCAGCCTCTAATGTATCTTCGCTTCCTTGTTTAATTCCAAGTTTTTCTATAAAACTTTTATCAATATTCGGAAGATTTATTTCATTAACATGATTAATCTTTACTTTAAATTCAACCTGTTTACCCTTTAATTCTTCTTTTCCATAATCTTTTGGAAACTTGAGATTTAATACCACTTCTTCCTCAGGAGACTTTCCAATCAAACCATCTTCAAATCCTTCTATGAAGCTATTCAAACCTAATTCAAGATTATAATTTTCAGCTTTTCCGCCATCAAAAGGTTTACCATCAATAAAACCTTCGAAGTTTATATTGATAACATCGCCTTTCTTCGCGGCTCTATCAACAGGCTTTAACTCATGATGTTGTTTACGTAATTTTTCAATCATACTAGTCACATCACTCTTGGAAATTTTGCAAACTGGTTTTTTAAATTTTAATTTATCAGTTGGTTGAAGGGTGACTTCAGGATAAATCTCAAATACCGCTGTATAGGAAAGCGCTTTGCCGGCTGCATCATCAACTTTTTCGATTTGGGGTTGGCCTGCTGGTTTTAAATTTTCTTGATTAATTGCCTCAAAAAGAGTTGTTCGTACTAATTCACCAACAACTTCTTTTCTTACTTGTTCGCCATAACGATTATCAATTATTTTTAATGGTACTTTTCCGGGACGAAAACCTTGTACCTTGGTTGTCTTTGTCATATTTTGAAGGCGATTACTTACCTCTGAGACAACCCTGGTCTCGGGTACCTCAACATGAACTTTGCGCTCAAGAGCCCCTATATTCTCAACTGATACTTGCATGTTATTATTAGATTTCCTCATTTAAACTAATAAAATCAGCTATTTGTAATTGTAACCTAGATTTAACATAAAAAAAATCCGAATTTTACAAACCCTCAAGATATCAGCCAATTAGCCTGTAACAGGAGATATTTCTCGCCTGAAAGATTATGGTGCGAAAGGAGAGACTCGAACTCTCACGCCTTACGGCACTGGAACCTAAATCCAGCGCGTCTACCAATTCCGCCACTTTCGCATGGGATTTTATTCAGGAGTTTAAACTTTTGATAATTATTTGAACAATGTAATCTACTGTTAAAAACACGTCTCTGCAAATGATTTACATACTCTTCTGCATTTTCTACTTGTACCCGCTCCTGTAGCAGATGGGTTGATATTGAGAATACAATCTTCCCCCCATTGACTACATACAGTAATACATTTTTTTTCTTCCGCTGTATTGTTATATCCTTCCGGCAATAATAATTCGCCATCTAATGGTGTAATATTTTTTTCGGGTACCTCTTCCGAAATAAGAAAACCATTAAAAGATAATAAAATAATTATCAGCATCAGGAATTTAGTTTTAAATAGCTTCATGTTGGGTGATATTTATTCTGGAGAAATAATTCTGTCAAGAATATTACCTATTTGTTCGCGATTATAGCCGGAAACAACTTCCTCTCCGATAACCGTCACAGGAACACTCAGTTTGCCAGAAAGTTTGGTTAGTTCCTGCTGCATTTTAGGATCCTTACTAACATCTTTTTCGTTAAAAGGAATATCGCGGCTTTTAAGATATATCGCAACATTTTCGCAAGTTTCACAGTCGGGTATTGTATACAGTACAACGTTTAATTTACTCAAATCGACCGTCCCTGATGAGTTTTTCCCTACGCTTATTTTTTTCTCACCAACAAGGCTTGTGCCCGGAGGACATGCTTTCTGAAACGTTTGATTGCCTTCCGCATCCTCACAAATCACAATATCTACCGCGGAAAATACAGGATGGCATAATACGCAGATCGCAATAAATATAATGTGCTTTATTAATATTGACATGTTTTAACCTACCTGTTTAATAATAAACATAATACTACTACTTTGACCTTGAAATTAACCAAGAGTTTTGTTTTTCTGTTTACAAAACTGACTCCAAAATCATATACTAAAACATGCAGATGATGGAGTTAAATCTATTTTGAGCATAAAAAACACACAACATATCATCTTAAATTTATGTATTTTTTTGATTAGCATGCTACTTACTTTAGCAGCACCTGCTGAAATATATAAGTGGGTTGATGATGAAGGCAAGGTTCATTATGGTGAAAAGTCGCCAAATACAACTGCAAATAGGGCCGTTGAAACCATAAAAATCAAAGATGCCGTCAGCACCAGCAATAATGAACGTGCTAATGAGGCCTTCAAAAAAAAATCAAAATCACTTGATGAAAATAGAAAAAAAAGAAAAAAAGAAAAATTAGCAAAAAAGAAAAAGGCAGGTAAACAAGCAAAACAGAAAAAAGCATGCGAAGAAGCAAAAGAAATACTGGCGGGTCTTCAAATGCCAAGAGTCGCCCTGACAGACGGTGACGAGTATGTTTGGTTAGATGAAGAAGAAAAACAAGTAAAAATTAATGAAGTTAAAGCGCTGATCAAAACGCTTTGTAACTAATGAATTATGGCTCCCAATGATAGGCCTGTTTTAATAACTCTCTTAGTAATTTTCCGCGCGATTCATCTCTATAGGTCTTTTCAAGTATAATCATCGCCTCTTTTGCCCTTACATGACCCAGTAATGCTAAGCTCGTCATCGCCGTTTGAACGACATAGTGATTAGTCGAATGAACCATCTTGACCAAATACTCAATATCATCCGGGTCCCCATTTAAACCCAGTGACACGACAACCTGTGCGCGGATGAATTCATGATCGGCATAGCGATGCGAACGAATGAATGCTTTATACTCTTCGGTATTAAATATCCTGACCCGGTTAATCGTGCTAGCAAGTGCGATTCGGGGAGGAATCTTTTCAAGTAATTCCCATGCTAATTCGGGGTACTGTCCTCGTTTTCTATCCCAAATATTCTGATAGAGATGTAGTACTGCTCTATGCCAACGCATCGAATAAAGTGCATGGAGAGTATTGGTCAGATTAACAACATTAGGCTCGGTGAGTGCTTCTCTCACCTCTGCGAAAGTGGCTTTACCATAGGTAATCTTTTCTCGCAGCTTATCATAGTCCAAAACGGCCTCGTTATTTGCAAGTGCATGGGTTCCATGAACAAGAAAGCCAATCAATAAACAGCTATTAATTAACTTAATAAATGAAAACATCGAACTACAAACTATGGGTGTCTACAGAAAAAAATGAGTCGCTAATCTATTTAGCGCCCCCAACAGGCATCAACGGCAGCGGCATCGGCAGCATTAGTGTTAGAACAAGTTTCAGGAATACCTGTTGGTGTCATGCACTTCTCGCCCGTACTCCTTAGTGATAAAACACCACAGATAGGATCCACCATTTGTGGAGCAACAGGAGTGGCATCCAGCACATATGCTGTTGTCGTACTTCCAGCTCGGATCGTTAAATCATATCTAAGTGTTTCGCTAGGGCAGCCAGCAGCAGTAAGGGCATTGCCACAGAGATTCACTTGATTGGCAGCACAATTCCTTGCCACAGCGATTGCGGTACCGAACCGATAACAATCGCCGTAATGTTTTTCCATCTTTGAGGCAGCATCCATCAGTATAGCTCTGCCTTCGGCGCGTTTACCGCGAAGAAGATAGGCGTTATAAGCAGGAAAGGCGATAGCCGCAAGTATTGCAATAATTACAACCACAATCATCAGCTCGATTAATGTAAAACCTTGGCCGCGACTTTTATTAATTTTAAAAAATGACATCATCATAAAATTATTCCTTAGATTTACCTTTATTATTATAAGTTGAAACTAAAAATCAACTGACTCATTCCAGTAGGCTCTCTCAGGTGTCGTTGCTGATAGTTGTCCAAGAGATGTCGGTACACCATCGGATTGAACAATACCAATCACTCCTTGATCAGTAAACACGGGGATGACATCAGAAGGTATGCCGCTGCCAATTACCTTCCTATATCTATTCGCACCTCGACCGCCTCCAACTTCAGTGACTTCAGGCACATCAGCCCCTAAAATAGTTAAATGATAAGCACGCGCGGTACCGATGTTGGGTGACGCAGAGCATGGGTCCTTTTTATTTGCTTGTTGTGCGGTCGTGCCAGTTCCGCTTCCGGTTGTTGTTTCTGTGATTGGATCAAAGGTCGTAAAACTAACCGCGCCGCCTGCGGTTAACGGAGCTGAAAGGGTCTTCTCGCCAGCCCTGCCGGAGTTTGCTTTAGCATAATCAATAAACCAGCCATTGGAATCTTTTATCTTATTCTCATCGACTTTAGCCTGTTCTGACATACCTTTTTCTGTGACATCAATTAAACTAGTGCTGTCTGCATGAGAATAAGCTGAGCTCGTAGTGTCAGGATAATTGTCTCCCTGCCCTGAAACTTGTCCGTTAGTCGCAACAAGTCCATTAGCATTGATTACCCGGTCACGAAACGCATAGAATCTATCCTTTACGTTAGTCTCTAATGGGTTCGGGCGATTTCCGGTACCCATAAGCACGTAGTCATACTCTGGTTCATCTGCAAAAAGTTCGTCACTCACCTGAACAATCGAAGGTGGTTCAAAAAAACGACGTCTATTAGAGGCATCATTACCAGAAATTGCAGCCAATTTGCCGACTATGGTCGGCTTACACGAAGGGCAGCTAGAGCCACCATTCATTGGTACCATCTCGGCGAGATCAACACGCCACACCTGTCCACCCAAGTCACCAACGTAGAGACGGTCTGTTAGCCCATCAATATCGGAATCAAGGAATTCAATTCTAGATGGGATAGAAAAATGCATATCCGTAACTTCAATATCAGCACCGCTACCATCACCGCTGATTGATAAAATCTTCTTACCATCCATTGGGTCAACAATGTAGATTGCATTACCCAAATAATCATTACCATCATTATCGCCTGTTGAAAACTTGGTGCTATCATCCAATTTTGGATCATAACCACCGCCAAAGATTAGAACATCCTTTGGATAGGGGCCTGACCTGCCATTATCAACCATGATAGTGGTGATTTTTGGTTGCGACCAAGTTTGGCCAAGTCGTGAAAAATCGCCCGTTGTATTGCCGCCTGCGATACGCCACATAAATTGGGGATTGATTTTAGTGTTGTCCGAAACTTGAGTTTCAGGAGATAGTTCAAGTGCGTAGATAAAACCATTTGTGCCACCGCCACGACGTGTTGATGCAATGACTCGGACAAAATCAGGATTACTGACCCCAGTAAGACTCTGGGACCCGCAAGCTCCATCTCCGCTTCCTAATCGCTTGCCAGTTTGTGGGCTAATTACTCCGTCTTGGTTAGAGTCACACATCCATACGGTTGGGGTTGAATCCATACCGTACATATGTGAATCCTGACGATTATCAAACAATTGACGTTGCGCCGGCCAAAAATCACTTGGCATATAGCGCCACTCCTCTACGCCTGTTTTGCCGTTCACCATATGCAAATAACCCGCGTTGGTGCCATAAACAACCTTATCGAAAAAATCTTGTCCACCAGGTGTGCCACCATAAGTGATGACAACAGGTGAGCTATGCAAAACATCACTCACTGACCAACGTTGATTCTGATTAACATCATTTTCAGGATCGGTTGTGTGTTTTTTACCGAGCATCCAAAGCATTCTCTTTTCACAATCTTTA
>CAJWQR010000016.1 GCA_913045195.1 uncultured Legionellales bacterium
GGACCATTTAAAATTATTCATCAGGAACAGTATGCAACGCGTAGTGCCGCCTCTAAAAGAGAATTAGAAATTAAAAGTCTAAATCATCAAGAAAAATTGAAACTTAAATCCAATTTATTTCCAACGGCATAAACAGTGCCTAAAAAAAAATCAAAATCTAAAAAATCAAACCCGTCTTTTTTATTACCGGAACGTAATGAAATTATGGAATTTTTAAATGATGTTGGTAGACCCCAAACACGTAAACAGCTCGCACTAGCTTTTGGTATTACTGACCCTGAAATTCGACGAGCATTAGGCCGAAGATTAAAAGCAATGATGCGCGATGGCGAACTTATACGAAATCGCCGCGGAAGTTATGGATTACTTAAGAAAATGGACTTATTCAAAGGTTATATTATAGGGCACCCAGATGGTTATGGGTTTGTTGTCCCTGAGGAAGGTGGGAATGATTTATTTTTATCAGCAAAAGAAATGCGAATGCTGTTACACGGAGATAAGGTTGTTGTTCGTTTGGTGAATACTGACAAAAAAGGAAGACGAGAAGGCTCATTGGTTGAGATTTTACAAAGAGCTAATCATCATATTGTAGGTAAATTTTTTAAGGAAAGTGGAATTTCCTACGTTGTTCCAGATAATAAACGAATAAGCCAAGATATTTTAATCTCTTCTTCAATTAAAAATAAAGCGAAGCATGGACAATATGTTGTTGTCGAGATAGTTCATCAACCAGAGAAGCATCGACAACCAGTTGGTAAGATATCTAGTATTATTGGAGATAATAATGACGTAAACATGGCGGTCGATATTGCAATTCGTAGCCATGAATTACCATTTAAGTGGTCAGATGAAATCAATCATGAGATTAACGATTTAAGAGAAGAAATAGATTTAAATAAATCTACTAATAGACGTGACTATAGAGATATCGCATTTGTTACTATTGATGGAGAAGATGCGCGTGATTTTGATGATGCTGTGTTTTGTGAAAAACATGATAAGGGATGGCGACTTCTTGTTGCTATCGCAGATGTTTCTCATTATGTTAAGCAGCAGAGTTTACTAGATGATGAAGCTTTTTTGCGTGGGACTTCTGTTTATTTTCCAAATCGTGTTATTCCAATGCTTCCTGAGATTCTATCAAATGGATTATGCTCTTTAAAACCTAATGTTGATCGACTATGTTTAGTTTGTGAGTTGACTATTGATATTCATGGAAAAGTAAAACAGTCATCTTTTAAAAAAGCGATAATTTGTTCAGATGCGAGATTAACATATACTGAAATGTCAGAAATTGTAGTTGATAAAATCAGCAACCAAAGAAAAAAATATTCAAATTTATTACCCCATCTTGATAATTTATATGAACTTTATCAATTACTACATATTGAACGTAAGAGAAAAGGGTTAATTGATTTTTCTTCAATTGAATCTCGCTTCATATTTGATAAAGAAGGGAGTGTCGAGGCAATAGAGCAAGTTAAGAGAAATAATGCTCACCGCTTAATTGAGGAGATGATGTTAGTTGCTAACATAGCCGCTGGTGAATTTTTAGAAAAAAACGATATTCCAGGAATATATCGTATTCATAATACCCCGAAAGAAGAAAAGCTAAAGGACTTACGCTTATTATTATCGCAGCTTGGATTATCGTTGGAAGGCGATGATAAGCCAACGGCAAAAAGTTATTCTTTGTTGGTAGAAAAAATTAG
This sequence comes from uncultured Legionellales bacterium, assembly GCA_913045195.1. Lineage (GTDB taxonomy): Bacteria > Pseudomonadota > Gammaproteobacteria > Eutrophobiales > Eutrophobiaceae > UBA11869. The sequence goes on from CAJWQR010000016.1 coordinate 1,713, forward strand.
AAAACGCGATGATGCGCAAATGCTAGAAACCATTTTATTACGGAGTATGCCGCTTGCTGAATATAGCATATCAAATAAGGGCCATTTCGGTTTGGGTTTCCCCGTGTACACACATTTTACTTCTCCCATACGGCGTTACCCAGACATGATGATTCACCGAATAATTTCTCACGTCATAGATAGAGAGACATCATCAGTATTTGGCTATAACCAGAAAACTATGCTGGAATTAGCGGATCATTGTTCATTAACAGAGCGTCGAGCTGAGGATGCATCGCGCGATGCCATACAACGTCTTAAATGTAATTTTATGAAAGATAAAGAAGGGAAAGTATTCCATGGTATGGTAAGTTCTGTTACATCTTTTGGTTTATTTGTTTTACTTGATGATATCCATGTTGAAGGTTTGGTCCATATCAGTACATTACCAACTGACTATTATCATTATGATCCTATTACTCATAAACTTTCTGGAGAACGTGGCGGAAAGATTTTTTCTCTTGGCCAAAAATTAATGGTAGTACTAATACGTGTTGTCATAGATGAACGTAAAATAGATTTTGAATTACAAAATTAATGACAAAAAAAATTGAAAAAATCTATGGTATACACTCTGCCATGGAAATTCTTAAAACTTCACCAGATAGAATTTTGAATATCTGGTTACAAGATTCAGCTAAATCAAAGCCTATTGTTTTAATTCATGATGCAGCAAAAAATATTGGACTTTCAATTCAATTATCTAAACGAGATAGGTTAGATAAGATGATAAATAATAAAAATCATCAAGGCGTAGTTCTGGAAATAAAAGAAACTAATGAAACAAACCCAAATAATCTCGATGAGGTTCTAAAGAAAAATGAAAATACTAATCCTATATACCTGATTCTTGATTCAATTCAAGATCCTAATAATTTAGGTGGATGTATTCGTACAGCTGTTGCAGCAGGAGTGTCAGCAATTATTATTCCTAAAGATCGTGCTGTTGGTGTTAATGAAACTGTTAAAAAAGTTGCATGTGGAGCTGCTGAAAATATTACTATCATTACTGTTGTTAATTTAGTTCGCGCAATAAAAAAAATAAAAGAAATGGGCGTCTGGATAATAGGGGCGGCTGGAAATGCCGAAGAATCGATCTATGATTTTGATTTAAAAGGGGCAATTGCAATTGTGATTGGAGGCGAAGATAAAGGTATACGACCTCTGGTTCGAAATGAGTGTGACTTTATGGGCTCATTACCTATTACAAAAAGAATCGAAAGTCTTAATGCTTCAGTCGCAACTGGCATTATTTTGTTCGAGGCTGTTAGACAAAGAAAAAGTATGTAACGCAATTTCACTATATATCAATAAGTTAACTATTTTTTTAATTATTTGATACGGCACATTGCAGTATACCAATCTATCTATTACAATCCCGTTCACTTTTAATCCTTGCTTCACTCTGTAGCATGAGGAAGCTAACTAACCGAGAGGATTTTTAATGCGACATTATGAAATCGTAATTTTGGTACACCCAGACCAAAGTGAACAGGTACCCGCAATGATAGAGCGCTATCAGGCCATTATCACAAGCAATAAAGGCAAAGTGCATCGCTTGGAAGATTGGGGTAGAAGACTCTTAGCATATCCAATTAATAAAATTCATAAGGCACATTATGTTCTTATGAATATTGAATGCGATGGCGAATCACTGAATCAGTTAACTGATGCTTTTCGGTTTAGTGATGCAGTTCTTCGTAATTTAGTGATCAAGAAAAATAAAGCAGTAACCCAACCCTCTCCTTTATTTAAATCTGATAATGAGGATAAAAGAGTAGCCGAAAAATCAAATTCATCAGATACTAAAAAATAAATATGAGAGGGCTATAAAAATGGCACGCTATTTTAAACGTAAACGATATTGTCGATTTACCGCAGAAGGTGTTGATGAGATAGATTATAAAGATCTCAATACATTAAAGAGTTATGTATCTGAATCGGGCAAAATTATGCCAAGCCGGATTTCAGGTACCAAGGCTCGTTATCAACGACAGTTATCGACAGCTATCAAGCGTGCTCGTTATCTTGCGTTAATCCCTTATAGTGACGCTCACTAGTTTTTTTGCATGTATTAAGTAAAAATAATATAGGATAACGACTCTTTTCTTAAAATTAAAGATATATTCAAATGTAGTCGCTAGCACTAACTCAAGAGATTATAGAATTGATTGGCAAATATATACTTAGCGGTAGAATACAGGCAATTACAGCGATAATATTAAGTGCTTTAATATCATTTTTACTGCCCCCATTTGCATTCTTAATTAGCGGTTCGGTTGTTGGGCTACTTACCTTAAGAAAAGGAATTTTTTATACGTTACATGCATTAGTTATAAGCGGCCTTATTTTACAAATTTTCTTTATATTTTTAGGTATATCACTTTATATAAATTCAATCTATATACTCATAATTTGGCTACCTATTTTATTTTTATCCACCATATTACGTTTTAGTGAAGATCAAGGAACATTGATCCTTTTTGCAGGATTGATAACAACAATCTCGGTAATTATTTTTTATTCAACTATAGGAGATGTTTCTGTATGGTGGCAAGAGCGATTAGATTTAGTTTTTGAGCAGTCACTAGCCCCTGAACAACTCGATGAGTATCGACTAGCATTGACTTCTGCTAGTGGCTTTATAAATGCAATGATCTTTGCAGGCTTTATGATGAATATGATAATGAGCGTCCTATTTGCGAGATGGTGGCAATCTAGACTATTTAACTTAGGCGGGTTTCGAAAGGAATTTTATAGGCTTCGAACACCAACAATAATGCTGCCAGTTTTTATTATAATCTTGGTCTTAGCGTTAACAGTTAATGATCCTTGGCAAGATATGTTTAAGGATATTCTGATTGTTTCAGTATTTATGTATTTAATTCAGGGGATTTCACTTGCGCATCGTACTGTAGATAAGTTAAAACTTTCAGTAGGTTGGCTTGTCTTTTTGTATTGTTTACTTATGCTGACCCCGCAGATGGGGTTAATTATAGCTTGTTTTGGAATTGTTGATGTTTTTTCTAATTGGATCAGTAAAAACCAAGATTCAGAAAAGGAATCCTGAGACGACCCTATCTAGAATCTGTTATTATTTAGATTATCAAAAATGAGGTAAATTAATGAACGTTATTCTTCTTGAAAAAATTAATAAACTTGGTGATTTGGGTGACCAAGTCAAAGTCAAATCTGGTTTTGGTAGAAACTACCTTATACCGAGCGGCAAAGCCGTTTCAGCAACTACTGAAAATATTGCAAAGTTTCAAGCTAGAAGGGCTGAACTTGAAAAACAACATCAAGAGACATTAGCGTCAGCAAGTGAGCGGGCTGAAAAATTAAATGACATAAATATTTCAATTTCACGTAAAGCAGGTGCCGAAGGTAAATTGTATGGCTCAATAGGGACTGTTGATATTGTTGAAGCAGTTATAGATCAATCAGGTGTTGACCTTGCTAAAAACGAGGTAAGATTACCTGAAGGACCAATACGAGATATCGGTGAGTATAAATTGGCTATTCAATTGCATGCGGACGTTTCTGCTACCATCACAGTAAATGTTGTTCCTGAAGAAGAGAGCTAATTTTAGAATCGAAACATTACAGTTAGATGGGGCGATAGTACTGCTAAAAATCAAATGCAAGTCTAGATTTTATCCTAGGGGATTTAAATGCAAGAACCAGTAAAAACATCTTTTTCAAACGACGTTGAAACAACAGCATTAAAAATTCCGCCACATTCAGTTGAGGCCGAGCAAGCTGTCTTAGGCGGTGTATTTCTCGATAAGGAGGCCTGGGACAAAGTAGCAGAGCGAGTCCAAGAAGAAGATTTTTACAGAAGAGATCATCGTATTATCTTTCGTGCAATCAGCCAGCTTAGTAATGAAGGACAACCCTATGATATCGTGACTGTTGCTGAATGGTTAGAAAATCATCAGCTTCTTGATGAATCTGGAGGTATGCGCAATCTTGCCGCGCTTGCTGAAAATACACCAAGCGCAGGCAATATCAGTGCCTATGCTGATATTGTAAGAAAACGTTCAATTCTAAGACAATTAATTTCCGCAACCTCAGATATCAATGACACAGTCTTTAATCCGCAAGGACAAAGTAGCGAACAAATTCTTGAATTTGCTGAACAGACAGTTTTTGAAATAGCTGAACAAGAAGATCGGGGTAGAAAGAGTTATCAGAATGTTAGCGCATATACAGACGTAGTAATGGAGAGGATTCAGGCACTAGCAGAAAGCAAAAGTCCTATAACAGGTATTCGCACTGGTTATAACGATTTAGATTTTAAAACGGCTGGATTTCAACGTTCTGACTTAATTATTGTTGCTGGTCGCCCATCTATGGGTAAGACAGCATTAGCTGTAAATATAGCAGAGACCGCTGCAATAAAAGACAAGCATAGTGTTGCTATCTTTAGTATGGAGATGCAAGCAGAACAATTAACTATGCGTATGATGTCATCTTTAGCGAACATTGATCAACACAAAGTAAGAACAGGTAAATTAGATGGCGATGATTGGATTAGATTTACCTCAACAGTAGGAATATTACAAGAGACGAAAATGTTTATAGATGATACTCCAGCATTAACGCCTGCAGAATTAAGGGCGCGGTGTCGTCGAATCTCCCGTGAGCACGGCCTTGATCTTGTCGTCGTCGATTATTTGCAATTAATGCAGGTTGCAGGGACTTCTGAAAATCGTGCAACTGAAATTTCAGAAATTTCACGGTCCTTAAAAGCAATGGCAAAAGAACTTAATATACCTGTTATTGCGTTATCACAATTAAATCGTAGTTTAGAATCCAGACAAGACAAACGACCTGTTATGTCTGATCTTCGAGAAAGCGGCGCTATAGAGCAAGATGCAGATGTCATTATTTTTATTTATCGTGATGAAGTTTATGACGAAGAAAGTTCTGATAAAGGAATGGCTGAAATTATAATTAGCAAACAAAGAAATGGACCTATAGGGAAAATTAAACTAGCTTTTCGTGGTCAATATACCCGTTTCGATAATTTTGTTGAGGATCCTTTAATATACGATAGTCCTTCGGTTGGGAAGTATGAATGACTCGACCGTCAAGAGTAATTATAGATATAAAGGCACTCGAACATAATTTTTCTCGTATAAAAGAACTTGTTCACAATTCAAAAGTTATGGCTATTATTAAGGCAGATGCCTATGGCCACGGTATAGTTAGAGTTGCTAAAACACTTCGTAATGCAGATGCTTTCGGTGTGGCATGTCTTGAGGAAGCCGAACAGCTTAGAATTGCATCAGTTACAACACCCATTGTATTGCTCGAAGGCCCATATAAACCGAACGACTTATCGTTAATTATTAAATTAAACTTGCAGGTTGTAATTCATAATGAATATCAGTTGGAGTTATTAGAAAAATCAAAAATTGATGGTGCAATTAAAGTTTGGTTAAAAATTGATACTGGCATGCATCGACTAGGTTTTTCTGCTAATAAAACCGAAGAAATATTAAGGCGTTTGATGTTATGTAGAAATATTAATTCAACTCCAATTTTAATGTCCCATCTAGCTACAGCAAACGAGAAAAATCATACCCTAACTTATCAACAGTTAGATGCCTTCAGAGAAATTAGTAAAATTACTAATATAGAAAAAACAATTGCAAATTCTGCCGCTGTTATTAACATCCCAGATGTTCATTTTGATTGGGTAAGGCCAGGTCTTATGCTTTATGGTGTTTCCCCACTCATTAATAGTTGCGGGCATGACCATGGATTAAAATCGGTCATGACGCTAGAGTCGGAGATAATATCGATTCAATATTTATCAAAAGGCGAGTCCGTTGGTTACGGAGCTGCCTGGCGATGCCCAGAGAATATGCCGGTTGGGATAATTGCTGCTGGTTATGGAGATGGTTTTCCTAGACACGCAAAGTCTGGAACACCAATACTTGTTAATAATATTCGTTGCCCATTAATCGGTCACGCATCGATGGATATGCTGACCATTGATTTACGCAATCAATCAAATGCAAAAATAGGCGATAGAGTAGTTTTGTGGGGAGGGTCTTTACCAATTGAGGAAATAGCCTTACATGCTGAAACAATACCTTATGAGTTACTGTGTGGTGTTCATAAGCGCTTGCAATTTGTTGAATGTAATTAAAAAAATAGTAATTTTAATATAGAGAATTAAAATTATATACTGTGTGAACAAATTGAATTATCTTTAAATTTTTAAATCTTTGTTACTGGCTTCGTTATCTATTATTTTTATACGAGCCATTTTTATTGCGCTTTCTGAGACTTGTGTTATTTCTGCAAGATAGTTATCAATTTTTAATGTTGTTCCTGATTTCGGTATATATTCTAGATTTTCCAACAATAACCCATTTAATGTTTTAGGACCTTCAGATGGTAAATTCCATTCTAATTCACGATTTATCTCACGTATGTTTACTGAACAATCGATTAAATAGTAACCGTCGTCGTGAGCCTGTATATCAAGGTTGTGTGTTTGAATATCAGTAGTGAATTCGCCAACAATTTCTTCAAGTATATCTTCTAGAGTAACTACGCCTTGAATGACTCCATATTCATCTACAACAATACCAAAACGTCGTTTTTTTCTTTGAAAATTTAGCATTTGAACATGTAGTGGCGTTCCGCTTGGAACAAAGTAACAATCCACCATAATAGATGTAAGTGAATCTTTTGTAATTTCCTTGTCATTCATTATACGAGGAATTCTTCTGATATGAATCACCCCAATAATATTTTCTATATTAGATCTATAAACAGGTAATCTTGTATGCTGGCAATGAACAAATTGCTCAACAATATCATCAATAGGTTTATCCAAATCAATCGCAGTAACCTCATTTCTTGGTACCATAATATCATTCACAGTAACATTTTCTAACTCTAGTATATTAATTAGCATACGCTGATGACGTTGTGGAATTAGTATTCTAGCCTCACGTACTATTGTTCTTAATTCCTCGCTTGAAATATTTTCATTATTTTTATTTTTAATATTAATACCGATTAAAGATAATAAGTTATTCGACACTGCATTTATTAACCAAACAGCAGGATATGCAAGTTTCATTAAAACATTGAGTACGTAACTTGCTGGCAAAGCAATTTTTTCCGGATTAATTGCAGCGATTGTTTTCGGCATAACTTCAGCAAAAATTAAAAATACCAAAACAAGGATGATTGGAGCTAAAGCTACGCCGATATCACCAAGAAGACGTATACCAATTACCGTGGCTATTGATGCAGCAAAGAAATTGACGAGATTATTTCCAAGCAAGATCAAACCAATTAAACGATCGGGTCTTTCTAATAATTTCTCTGAAATAATCGCACTTCGTTTACCTTCTTTTACTAAGTGGCGTAATCGATAGCGATTCAGAGCAATCATTGCAGTTTCCGAGCTAGAAAAAAATGCAGAGAAGATGATTAAAAAAAATAGGGCTCCAAAAAGAACCGATAGTGGAATTTCGTCCAAAAATTAATGACCTCAATTATGACCAGTGTGTATTTTGACTGAACTACCTATATCCCTGTCAAGCTATTTAGGTCTCAAACACGTTGTAAAAGTAGTTCCAGGACAAATTTTGACCCTGTATAGGCAAGTAGCAAAATAATAAACCCCACTAATATCCAACGTGTAATCCGTTTTCCACGCCACCCAAGTGACCAACGTCCCCATAATAAAATCGCATAGATCATCCAAGCAAGTATTGATAATGTAGTTTTGTGTATGAGATGTTGCTCAAACAAGTTATCAATAAACATTATCCCTGTTGTTAGGCTTAGACTTAGAAGAAAGAAACCAATTACAATAATTTGAATAAGTAATTGTTCCATAATTTGTAGTGGTGGCAATATATCTATAATTTTTGAGATTTGTTTACTTTTTAAAAATTTATCTTGAAGTGCTAATAAAAGAGCCTGCAGCGTGCCAATCATTAATAAACTATAAGCAGAAATAGATAGTAGTATATGAATACGTAATCCTATTGGTATGGCTTGATCTAATATTCTGTCGTTTGGGAAGAGTTGTTCTAAAAGTATTGTTATTAGGGCAATTGGGTATAAAACTAATAGTAATTGTTGGGTAGGTTGAAAAAATGATGTAATCAATACGATTAAAGCTACAAGCCATCCAATAATTGAAATGACATTAAAAAACCCAACATCAAAACCTGTTTGTAAAAATATAGATTGATTTAATATATCAGCATGTAGAGATAAAGCGGAAATACCAAGAATTAAGATAATTAAATTATTTTTTGTGAATTTCTCTAAAATATTGAAGACATTTGCTGCCAAAAGTAATGTAGCAGCTATATATAATAATATTGTTATAATAGGTTGAATATCCATAATTAATAATTTTAATATCTAGTAATAGAATATGTAGTTGTACTTAATGATAAAGCATTTAATACTTTACCATTATTAAGAATAATAACCGATTTTTAGTTATTTATTGAATAAATTATAATGAAAAATATTTTTAATACTTTCCGAGTTTACTATGTTTGACCTCCTTTCTGAAAAATTTACAGATATTTTTTCAAATCTACGCGGATATGGTCGTTTGACAGAGAAACATATTAATGATGGGCTACGTGATGTTCGCGTGGCGTTACTAGAAGCTGATGTTGCATTACCTGTTGTACGAAATTTTATTGAGGATATTCGTACACGTTCTCTTACAAAAGAAGTCCTAACCTCCCTAACACCAGGTCAAGCATTGATTAAAATTGTTAACGAAGAGTTGATCGCTCTAATGGGAAATAATAATGAAGCTTTAAAATTAAATACGCAGCCACCAGCCGTTATTCTTTTGGCGGGACTTCAGGGCGCGGGAAAAACAACAACATGCGCTAAACTTGGAGTTTTCTTAAGAGAAAGGGAAAATAAAAAAGTGGCGCTTATTAGTTGCGATGTTTATCGACCAGGTGCGATAAAACAGTTGCAAATTTTAGCAAAAGAAAATGATCTATCGTGGCTAGAAAGTAAAGAATCAGATAAACCTAGTAATATTGCAAGAAATGGATTAACCACTGCTAAACGACAACTTTTTGATGTTCTTATCGTTGATAGTGCGGGACGTTTACATGTTGATGTGGAAATGATGGATGAAATAAAATCTCTTCATAATATTCTAAATCCTATCGAAACCTTATTTGTTATTGACGCTATGATGGGGCAAGACGCTATTAATGCTGCAGCTGAATTTAATAATACATTGCCATTGACAGGCAGTATTTTAACTAAGGCTGATAGTGATGCACGTGGTGGTGCTGCATTAACGGTTAAATACATAACCGGTAAGCCCATCAAGTTTATTGGTGTTGGCGAGAGAAGTGAGGATTTATCTCTATTTAATCCAGATAGAATTTCCTCTCAAATATTAGGTATGGGAGATGTTCTAAGCTTAATAGAGGAGGTTGAGAAAAAAACAGACAAAGAAAAAGCGCTTAAACTTAACAAAAAAATAAAAAAAGGACAGGGTTTTAGTTTAGTTGATTTTAGAGATCAGTTAAGACAAATGTCTAGTATGGGCGGAATAGGTAATATAATTAATAAATTACCAGGTACTCAAAAAATTTCAGGAAATTTAGCCGCACAAATCAACGATCATGAATTTACTAAATTAGTAGCTATTATCGACTCAATGACAACTAAAGAAAGATTTGAACCAAAAATTATTAATGGCTCAAGAAAAAAACGTATTGCTGCTGGTTCTGGAACAAAAGTTCAGGACATTAATAAATTATTAAAACAATTTAATCATATGCAAAAAATGATGAAGAAATTCTCAAATAAAGGTGGTTTAGCAAAAATATTAAAAGGAGCGGGTGGAAGTAAGCCCTCAGGATTTCCCTTTTAAAATTATACATATAGCGATAAGATATACAGACTCATATAAAACAATAAAAATGACAGAAGAATCTGAAAAATCAGCACTGGATTATCACCGCTTTCCAACTCCCGGAAAGATTGAAGTTACCGCTACAAAACCACTAGCTAATCAACGTGATTTAGCACTTGCCTACAGTCCAGGCGTTGCTGAGCCTTGTAAAGCTATCGCTAGCGAAAACAGGCTAGCAGCAGAACTTACATCACGTGCTAACCTTGTTGCCGTTATTACCAATGGCACCGCCGTTCTTGGGTTGGGTGATATCGGGCCGCTTGCAGCAAAACCAGTAATGGAGGGTAAGGGTGTATTGTTTAAAAAGTTTGCCGGAATTGATGTCTTCGATATAGAAATCAACGAAAAAGACCCAAATAAATTAATTGATATCATTGCCAGTTTAGAGCCTACATTTGGTGGAATTAATTTAGAGGATATTCGTTCGCCAGAATGCTTCTTAGTTGAAAGGGAATTACGTAAGAGGATGAATATCCCTGTATTTCATGATGACCAGCATGGCACAGCGATAATTGTTGCAGCAGGAATATTGAATGGATTAGAAATAGTTGGCAAAGATATTTCAAAAGTGAAATTAGTTGCAGCTGGTGCTGGTGCCGCAGCAATTTCCTGTTTAAAGCTTTTAAATGATTTGGGTGTAAAAAAAGAAAATATTTTTGTGATTGATCGCTTAGGTGTAATTCAAGATACTCGGTCTGATTTAAGTTCGCACAAAAAAGAATTTGCAAGTAAAACGAAATTAACAACACTTTCAGAAGTTATGGAGGGCTCAGATATTTTTCTTGGTTTATCGGGACCTGGTATCGTAAAACCAGCGATGATCAGAAGTATGGCTGAAAATCCATTGGTTTTTGCTTTATCTAATCCGGTCCCAGAAATTTTACCTGAAGAAGTTAAGGCAACACGTTCAGATGCAATTATTGCCACAGGCAGATCTGATTATCCTAATCAGGTTAATAATGTTCTGTGTTTCCCTTTTATTTTCCGAGGAGCACTTGATGTGTGTGCAACAACAATCAATGATGAAATGAAAATTGCGCTTGTTCATGCACTTGCTAACTTAGCTAAAGAGGAAACTCCCGAAGCAGTTATTACAGCATATGGGGGAGAGGAACTTAAATTTGGGAAAGAATATTTAATTCCAAAACCATTTGATCCTCGCTTAATAATTAAGCTTGCGCCTGCTACCGCACAGGCAGCAATGGATAGTGGTGTCGCAACACGACCCATCGATGATATGGATGTGTATCGACAACATCTATCGCAATATATATTCGAAACAGTGATTTTAATGCGCCCCTTGTTCGAAAAAGCTAAAAGTGATCCAAGAAAACTTATTTATGCAGAGGGAGAAGAAACAAAAATATTGCATGCTGTGCAATCAGTATTAGATGAGGGTATAGCTAAACCTATATTGATTGGAAACGAAGAGGTAATCGAATCTAGAATAAAGCAGATGGGGCTTCGTCTTCGTGTTAATAAAGATATCACGATTGTAAATCCACATGAGTATGTAGCAAAAAACAATATTACTGAAAATATTATAGAGCTTAATACTTTCGTCGCAACACATATGATAAATAATGGAGAAGCAGAAGCTTTAATTTGCGGAACTAATGGGCGCTATCATAAACATTTTAATATTGCTAAAGATAATCTTGGTATAAGAAATGGAATTAATCAGGCTGCAGCTGTCAATGTAGTGATGGTAAAAAAAGGTGTTTATTTTATTTGTGATACAGCTGTTACAATTGATCCAACGGCAGAACAAATAGCAGAGAATACTTTACTCGCCACAGAAACTGTAAAGCGTTTTGGAATTACTCCAAGAGTTGCCTTACTTTCATTTTCAAATGGAGATGACACCGCATCTGAAACAAGTAAAAAAATGGCCTCAGCCATGGAGATTATAATGAAGCAAAATTCAGGATTAGAAATACATGCGCCTATACGTGCAGATGCGGCATTAATAGGGGATATACGCCGCCGAGTTTTACCTTATTCTAAGCTTGTCGATAATGCTAATGTGTTAATGATGCCAAATCTGGATTCAGCAAAAATTGCCTATGATTTAGTTAAGGTTCTTGGTGAAGGAGTTTCAATCGGACCAATTCTAGTAGGTCTGAATCATCCAGTACATATTTTAACTCCATCTTCTACTGTTCGACGTATCGTTAATGCAACTGCAATCGCTGTTGTAGATTCCCAAATCAAAGCAACTGAATCTGGTTCTTTACTTTAGCTCTTAGGTTAATTAGTATTTTTGTATCTAGAGGTATAAATTGAAAGTAGTGTCGTAATAAAAATACCTACAAACATAATAAGGCTCCACTCAGCAATACTAAAGCCAATAAATCTCCATTTAACTTCGGCACACTCACCAGAGCCAGTAAAGATCATTTTTAATGCTTCTCCAAACGGGAAAACATTAAACATATAATCAAGGCCGGGGCCACATTCAGGCACTAATTCTGGTGGCAAATGTTGCAACCATATTTGTCTTCCAGCTATTGCAGCACCAGCTATAGAAGAAATAATTATTAATAATTTATATATGATTTGTAGTAGATTTCTGGGATTATGAATAGCTCCTATTAACGCAATAAACATGATTGCCATGTAGGCTACTCTTTGGAATATACAAAGTGGGCAAGCATCTAAACCCTGAAAATGTTCTAAATATAGACCAAATATCAATAATCCTAGGCATATAGTGAATACTGAAACAAAAAATTTTCTTGAATTATGCATAAATATTTATGTAAGAAGTTCCATTTAGTGTTGCATGATATCGTTTATATAGTGAAAATAAAATTATTATCAAATAATCCTATACATTTTTTTAAATTATAATATTTATATTACCAAAATATGATTGCCTTAAGAATTTTTGAGATTACTTTTCCAATTTTTGCGATTGTCACAGCTGGATATTTCTATGCTTATAAATATAATCCAGATATAACACTCCCAAATCGTTTGAATATTGATGTGTTCGTTCCTTGCCTTATATTTACTGTTATTTATGAAACAGCAGGCGTTAGTGGTTTATTCGGAAACTTAGCATTAGCTATAACAATTGTTGTGATGTTTTCTGGGGCGATTGCTTTTATCATATCAAAATTATTTTCTATTGATCCGCGAACTTTATGTCCACCACTGATGTTTGGGAATGCAGGAAATTTAGGTTTACCTTTAGTTGTATTAAGCTTTGGAGAATCAGCGCTAACTGTCGCAGTTATTTGTTTCGTTGTATGTAAAACTTTTCATATCACTATAGGCGTCTATCTTTTCAGTAGGCAGTTGAACTTTTTTAAGATTCTAGTATCGCCAAGAATTTTATCAGTCATATTAGCTTTAGTTCTGAGTCAGTTAGCTATTAGTATTCCAAATACTGTATTAGAACCTGTCCGAATGTTAGGGAATATTTGTATTCCATTGATGCTATTTGGTTTAGGCGTTCGTTTAATTGATATAAAACTTTCTGAGTGGAAAATAGGATTATTAGTAGCTTTACTAGGCCCTATATGCGGTATTTCAATTGTTTTATTAATAATCCCTTATATTGAACTTACACAATTAGAACAGGGTGCATTATTTTTGTTTGGCGCATTACCACCAGCAGTTATGAATTATATGTTTGCTGATTACTATAAACAGGAACCATCAAAGGTAGCCGCAATGGTTCTATTTGGTAATGCGTTAAGTATATTCACTATACCTCTTGCATTATTTTATGCATTACCAAACTTTGGCTCATAACCTTAATTGCTTTAAAATATTATTAATATTAGCGCTAAGTAATAATATTAATCTCTTCCTTCTCAAGACGATCTGCATATAGTTCATTGTCTAATTTATCAGATTCTATTACTGCTAGACCGAAAAAAGCATCATCAATTTTATATGACGAATTTAAAATTTCTCCTACTTTTTTCCCAGTATTTTTTAAATATAAATAACACCCAGCATGCATTTCATATTTTGATTTAATTAACTCTAAACATCGTTTTATCCGACCGCGATAATGAATACGAGCGATAACCTCTTGGCCCGTAAAGCAACCCTTTTTAAAACTTACAGCTTTTAATTTATCTAGATTTATCATTTGAGGTAAATATCTTTCCTTATTTTCAAAGGTTATCCACGGTATTTTTGAGAGAATGTCTAATAATTCCCATGCAGCATCGTTTACAAATTCTATTTTTTCTTTTAGTTCTTCTACTGTATTTGTAAATGATTCAATATTTCCAGCAATTAAATATCTTCCAGAAGAATCTGGTAACCGTGTTATATACTGTTTATTGATAAATTCAACGCCGCCATCTTCAAGCAAGATACTTGAATTATTAAGATCTAACTTATTTAAATTTGATAAACCCAGTAGAAGGTAGAGATTAGAAATGTCGTTTATTGTAACTTCTGAACGCAATATGTATATATTGAGTTTTTTAAATACGTAATCTTTTAAATCTTTTTTAAAAATTAAAAGATAACTTGATTTAGTATTTATTATTATAAAGTTTGCTATTACTTTTCCTTTAGGATTGCACCAAGCTGATAATTGTGATGTTAATTTGTTATTATTTAAATCATTTGTGAATTGATTTTGTAAAAATTCATATCTATCATTACCAGTTATTTCTAAAATTGCAAAAATTGAAAGCGGAAAAGCCGAAGGATTATTATTAATACAATACTCTTTTATTTTTATATTCTTTTCTTTCAGAACTGATTCCCAAGTATTTTTCATAATCAAGTGTTAGTTAATATTCCTGGATTCTCTAATTATATTAATAATATTGACTAGTTCATTATCATGTGGCTTATCTTTTCCCATAATCCAGTTTAGAATGTCAAGATCTTGTTCATCGAGAAGTCTTGAAAATGCATTTTTTTTATCATCTGTTAATTGATCATACGAATGATTAATAAAATCTTGAAATATAATATCCATTTCTTTTATGCCACGTCTGCATCGCCATAGGAGGCGTGATTTTTTTTCTGACATTTATCAATAAATAATATTTTGATTTAATTGAATTAGGTTAGGCGTGAAACTAAAAGTTTTTTAATCTTAGCTATTGCTTTTGCAGGATTTAATCCTTTTGGACAAGTGTTTGTGCAATTCATAATCGTATGGCAACGGTAAAGACTAAATGAATCCTCTAGTTGGTCTAGGCGTTTATTTGTTGATTCATCACGGCTATCAACTATCCAACGATAGGCCTGCAGTAGGATTGCAGGACCAAGGTATCGTTTACTATTCCACCAATAACTTGGACAACTTGTTGAGCAACAAGCACAAAGTATACATTCATATAAGCCATCTAGTTTTTCTCTGTTTTCTTTGGATTGAAATCTTTCAGAGTTTGATGGCGCAGATGTATTGGTTTGTATCCATGGTTTAATTGATGAGTACTGATTATAAAAATGAGTTAAATCTGGGACTAAGTCTTTCACTACCGGCATATGAGGTAAAGGATAAATTGTTATATCACTATTGAAATCTGAAATTGATTTAGTGCAGGCAAGAGTATTAGTACCCCCTATATTCATTGAGCATGAACCACATATACCTTCACGGCACGAACGACGAAAAGTTAATGTTGAATCAATGTCATTTTTTATATAAATGATTGCATCCAAGACCATCGGCCCAAAATTATCCAGATTAACTTCATACGTATCTAATCTTGGATTTCTACCTGAATCAGGATCCCAGCGGTATATCTGAAATTTCTTTTTGCGAGTTGCACCATTAGCAGCAGAAATTGTTTTTCCAGGTTTTACTTTAGAATTTTTTGGTAATGTAAATTCAGCCATATTGTTTTCTCTTCATTTTCAAAATATTAGTAGACACGTTTTTTTGGTGGGAAAACATCAACTTCATCCGTTAATGTATACATATGCACGGGCCTGTATTCGAAAGTTACACCCCCATCATTATTTAATGTAGATAAAGTGTGTTTCATCCAATTTTCATCATCACGTTCTGGAAAATCTTCTCGTGCATGCGCTCCGCGGCTTTCTTTACGGTTATAAGCAGAGTGTATACTCACCATCGCACAGCCTAGAAGATTATCTAATTCTAAAGTTTCAACAAGATCCGTATTCCACACCATTCCTTTATCTTTAATGAGGACTTCAGAAAAAGAATTCCAAATCTCTGACATTTTATTTATTCCTCTTTTAAGAGTCTCTCCAGTACGAAAAACTGCAGCATCCCTTTGAAGTGTTCTTTGCATATTATCGCGTATTTCCGCTGCTTTTATTGTACCTTTATTGTGACGTAATTTATCCAAACGAGATAATCCTTCTTCACCTGCATTAGCTAATGGTTTGTGTGGTGAGTTTGGTTTGATATTTTGAGCACAATAATTTGCCGCCGACCGACCAAAAACAATGAGATCTAGTAAAGAATTGGAACCTAAACGATTAGCCCCATGCACAGAAACGCAACCTGTCTCACCAATTGCCATTAGACCTTCTATAATTGAATCAGGATCCCCATTTTTTAATGTAACCACTTGACCTTGATAATTAGTTTGTATGCCTCCCATGTTGTAGTGAACCGTAGGTATAACAGGAATAGGTTGTTTAGCTACATCTATTCCTGCAAAAATCTCAGCAGACTCCGCAATTCCTGGCAACCGTTCATTTATTACCTCTACTCCTAAATGTTCAAGATGAAGTTCAATATGATCTTTCTCTTTTCCTATACCACGCCCTTCCATGATTTCCATTGTCATAGCGCGACTAACAACATCTCGAGATGCTAAGTCTTTTGCTGATGGTGCGTAACGTTCCATAAAGCGCTCGCCGTTAGAATTTGTTAAGTACCCACCTTCACCTCGCACCCCTTCAGTTATTAAGCACCCCGATCCATAGATACCCGTTGGGTGAAATTGTGTGAATTCCATATCCTGTAGTGGTATACCTGCACGTAAAACCATACCATTTCCATCACCAGTACATGTGTGTGCAGATGTTGCTGAGAAATAAGCTCTTCCGTAACCCCCGGTTGCAAGTACTACTTCATGGGCTCTAAAACAATGTATTGTTCCGTCTTCAAGATTCCATGCCATTACACCTCGGCATACATCACCATCCATAATTAAGTCAAAAGCAAAATATTCAATAAAGAATTCAGCTTCATACTTTAATGATTGCTGATAAAGCGTGTGTAAAATTGCGTGCCCAGTTCTATCGGCAGCAGCACAAGTACGTTGCGCTGTACCTTCGCCATAATTTGTTGTCATACCACCAAACGGTCTTTGATATATTTTACCTTCTTCCGTTCGAGAAAATGGTACTCCTTGATGTTCTAGCTCAATAACAGCAGGAACAGCTTCACGACACATATATTCAATCGCATCTTGATCACCTAACCAATCTGAACCTTTGATTGTGTCATACATATGCCAACGCCAATCATCAGGGCCCATATTTCCAAGTGATGCACTCATACCACCTTGCGCAGCAACAGTGTGACTCCGGGTGGGGAATACCTTTGTAATACATGCAGTTTTTAAACCTTTTGCAGCCATCCCAAAAGTTGCTCTTAACCCCGCACCGCCAGCACCAACGACAACAATATCGTATTCATGATTAATAATTTCATATGAATTAGTCATTATTGTTAAAATTCCATATATATTAAGAAAATTGCTGTCACAGCACCTAATGCTGCAATCGATAAAATAATTTTAATTAAAAGGAGTAAGGATTTTCTTTGCCAGTCTGATTCTACATAATCTTCGATTACTACTTGTAGGCCTAATACTGCATGGTAGTAAAGGGATAAAATGAAAAATAACATTAGTAAAGAGTTAGTTGTATTATTTAACCATAAAATAACTGTTTCGTAATTAGCGCTGTACATAGTTGTCAAAGAATAAACAAACCAAAGACTAAGAGGAATAAGAGCAACGGCAGTTAGTCGTTGTGCCCACCAATGGCGAACTGCTTCACTTGCGGATATTAGTATGCGTAAGGGGGTAAGTAGCTTTATATTCATAGTACCCCACCAATAAAAAGTGTTGTTAATGTTAGTACAACACTAATAAAAATTGTGAAATAGCCTGATTTATATGTTGTTGAGATTTCAAGACCTAAACCAATATCCCAAAATAAATGTCTAATTCCATTTGTAAGGTGATAATACAAAGAAAAAACAAAACCAATTAAAAATAATTTTCCATACCAAAATGTTGTGTGTAGATGAAAACTATTAAAAAGCTCTTCACTTAGAGCAAGACTTACTAACCAATATGTCAGCACCAGTGCCCCTAAACTTAAAAAAACACCAGTTCCTCTATGCGTAATTGATAAGACTGAAGTTAATTGAGGCTTATAAACTTGCAAATGAGGTGATAATGGCCGTTTCACCAATTTCATGAATAATATCCTCTTCCTTTATTTTGTTTTAGTCAGGAGAAATCAGCTGACCTTCGGTTTTGTTTACTATGGATTTCTAAAAATCAATACACCGACCTTTTTTCTCCCAGTCACCATAGCGTGTTGGTTCAGGTCCCTGTGGTCCGCCAACTTCTGTTTGTTTTTTTTTAGGCTTTCTATGTAACGAATCTTTCTTCCATTCTTTATTTTTTTTATTTATATCATCGATCATTTTTTCACTCTATTTGTTTCAGGGAATATGTTAAAACTTATCTTTCTTGTTGCACTGCAAAAATATTACATAGAGAGCTATTATAAGTCAAAAATTGATCAAACAGGGACGCTATTTACATACATCATCTAATATAGCGTGTATTTCATGCGGAGAAGAGATCACACCGTCCGCCCCCCAGTCTTTCGGATCATCATTTTCATCTATATAACCGTAAAGAGCGACAACAGTTTTAGTTCCTGCTCTACGTCCTGCCTCTATATCTCGTTTTGCATCACCAATATATACTGTAGAAGCCGGATCAGACTTAATTAATTTGCATGCGTGAATTATCGGCGCAGGATGGGGTTTATTATGTTCAACCGTATCTCCACACACAATGCATGCCGCCCGTTTATCGAGTGATAATGCTTTTAATAATGGGATAGTTAGCCACGAGGATTTATTTGTGACAATCCCCCATGTTTTCTTTGTACACTCAAACTTCTTTAGTACTTCTTCCATTCCTTCGTATAAATGAGTTTCTTGCGCAATATTTTTTGAATAAAGGCGTAGAAATTTTTTGCGTATTTCTTCAAACTCTGGATGACCTTCTTCAAATCCAAATCCGAGTTTTATCATTGCATTTGCACCCAAGGAAACGGTCGGTCGAATAATATCAATTGGTAATTCTGGTAGTTCATAAGATAGACGTACAGCATTAAGCGCATTAGCAAGGTCAAGTGCTGTGTTTGCTAATGTGCCATCTAGGTCAAAAAGAATATTTTTAATCATTAGAAATTACATCCAGTATATAATTAACATCAGGAGCTCCGCTAAGAGAGCAGGTTCTTAATATTGAGTTATATTTTATGGCTGACAGGTCATTTACTTTAAGTTTATATTGACTACACCAACTAATTAATTCAGAAGGTTTTATAAATTTTTCATATTGATGTGTGCCTTTAGGTATAAGATTAAGAATATATTCTCCAGCAAGTATTGCGAGTGCATAAGCTTTAATACTACGATTAATTGTAGAAAAAATAATATGCCCGCCAGGTTTTATCATTTTATCTGCCGCTTTAATAATCGACAATGGATTTGGAACGTGCTCTAGGAGTTCCATGCAGGTTATTACATCAAATTTATTGGTAATATTTTTAGATAACTCTTCCGCATTACTAACAAGATAATTAATTTCTAAATTATTTTCGTTTGCGTGTTTAGATGCAACACTAATACTCTCTTTGCTTGCATCAATTCCAGTGATAATTGCCCCTTGATTCGCAATTGATTCAGTAAGTATCCCTCCACCACAACCTATGTCGAGGACATGCAATCCTCTTATTTTAATATTCCGTATAATGAAATTTAAACGCGCTGAGTTTATATCATGCAGTGTTTTAAACTCACCCTCAAGATCCCACCAATTCTTTGCTCTTGAAGAGAACTTTTCTATTTCATTAAGATCTATGTTTTCCAGCTCTATCATAAAATCAATCAGTTATATAAATAAGTTTAAAAGAAATAATTAAGTTTATGTAATAAGGCGCTGAATAATAAATATTATTTCTTTTTTAGTAAAGGGATTAAACATTTAATTGTCTATTATGCGAAGTATGGTTTTTATTAAATCAATATAGTAGTCTGATTCAATACAAAAATAATTAAAATTAAGTAAAAAGTTAAATTATGCCTCATTTCTTCATGACAAAAGAAAGATTTGAATACAATCTAAAAATAATTACGATTCTTCTTGTCTCTATATCTTTATATGGTTGTGCAACCACAAGTGCATTAGATGAAAGGGATCCTCTGGAAGGCTTTAATAGAGGAGTTTATTCTTTTAATCAAACAATGGATGGCTTGATATTTGATCCTATTGGAGATTTATATAGAGCTATTACGCCGGACTTTATTGAAAGGGGGGTTACGAATTTCTTTAATAATTTAGATGATCTTTCGGTAATTGCCAATGAGATACTCCAATTTAAGTTTGATAGGGCATCATCTGATGCGGCACGTTTTGTAATTAATTCAACTGTTGGATTATTAGGTTTCTTTGATGTTTCTTCAGAAATGGGATTGTCAAAACATAATGAAGATTTTGGGCAAACCTTAGCTCAGTGGGGTTTTGAATCAGGCCCTTATATTGTAGTACCTTTTTTTGGCCCAGCTTCATTAAGAGATTTATCGTCACTTGTGGTCGATAAGGGCATTCTAAACCCAATGTTCTATATTGAGGATGACATGACAAAGTCAGGCTTGCTCACCCTAAATTATATAGACTTTAAATCTCGTTTTTCGAGTACCAGAGAATTGGTTGGCGCTGCTGCTTTAGATGAATATGAGTTTATTAAAAATGCGTACTTTGAAAAAAGAGCTTATGAAATTAATGATGGTAATGTTGTAGATTTTATCGGAGAGTAAGCACACCAATAATCAGAATTATACTAACAATACCTAGCACACTAATTGCAATAAAAAGTGGTCTTTTATTTTGTAAGTTTATTTTTTTCTTATTTTTTGATTCTTTTTTTATTCCCGTATTATTTTTTTGATTAGTTGGCGGAATATACTTAGTTTTTTCTATGATGGTGTTACCTACTACTATATCCTGGATCAGCTTTGTCCTCATTTCACGATACTCACGCTCATTAATTTCTCCAGCCGAATAATCCCTCACTAATTGGGATAAAGATTTATTTTTCACAAAAGCATCCTTTTTGTTTGTAATTATCCCACATTTTCACGAATCAATCGAAATCCAGTTGCTTCGTCCCCTTCTCCTTTATGTTCACGTTCAAGGGAAATAGCACATTTTGAATGAGCATCAGTATACGCACCGCCTCTCACCAATAATGCTTTCTCATCCATCACCCATTCCTGCACATTACCCACATAATTTTTTAAACCCCAGCCATTCGATTTGCCAGATTTAACACTCACAATCCCCGTTCCTTTAATTAATTTTTGATTAACCGATACGCGGCAATTAAAATCTTTCTTTGGTTGCTTTCCACCGGCGTTAGCAGCATATTCCCATTCTGATTTTGTTGGGATACGATATATTTTCCCCGTTCTTTCAGATAACCAGGACGCATAGTCTTTTGCTTTCTGCAAACTAATGTTTCTGATTGGGTCATTTCTTTTATCTTTATCTTTAATTGGTTTGCAGGTACCACTCAGAATGCAATATTTACTCCAATCACTAACTGAAATTTCATATTTAGCTATAGCAAAAGGTTTTTCATAGGTATCACCATTTGGTATGACCACCATTAAGGGGCCGCGAGCTGATTTATGTATCATATCAAAACAAATAGCTTTTGCTCTTTTACCATATCCCGCTAACCTTTTAGTGCACTCTGAATCACTTTCCATAGGTTTCCAATTTACTCTAGATGCACCATCACTTGTATTTCCTGAAATTGCATCAATTGATTGCTCTCTTGCTCTAATTTTTGGTTTTGGTTTAGGCTTAACTTTTGCAATTAATTGGTTTAGTTTATTCTCAGCATCACCAAACTCAGGGCTATCAGCCCAAAAACTTTTAGCACGAGCCAACAAGCTTTTAGCTACTTTCAATTTTTCATATTCTTCACCAGCTGATTCCATATCTTGTTGGTATATTTTGTAAATATTTTCAGCTTCTTTTTTCTTATCATCGAGTAATCTGGTAAAGCTAATATATTGGGGGTGCGTGCCAAATTTTTCCGCAGCATTTTCTTTTAGTTTACTTGCTTCAGTAAGTTTCCCGGCAGCGATTGCAGCGTTTGCTGCTGATAAACCTTCCCATGGTTTTAACTTCAGTTCATTTTTTAAGCTAGCGAGAACACTACTTGCCGGAAAGAGCCTTGCTGCAGTTTGGGCAAGTCCAGCAGCTGCATTTTCATCCTTTGATTTTAGAGTATCGATTCGTTCAGCTAGAATGCTTGCAATATTCTTTCTAAAGGCCGATGAATTTGTGGCGGATGCGTAATTTTCAATTTGATCAATTTTTAATCTAACATCTGTAGGAAATGTTAGTGAAGTTTTGAATAACTCTGTGAGTTCACTGATATTTGCTTCAGCTTGATATTCATCCTTTAGAGAACGCAGCATTTCATTTGTTAAATCAAGCTCAAGACCTTTTGTAACTAGCGAGAATGCTGCAACATAATCTTTAGCTTCAGCGTTTGTTTGTGCTAAACGCGCATAACTATCTGCAAGTAAGCGAGGTGCTTCAGACGTTATGTAAGTATCAGTTTGTGGAATATCCGCTTTCAGTTGCTCGAAAAGTTTTTCTGCTTCAGCAATATTATTGGCTTCCGTAAAGATCTTGAAGTCACTTTTGTTAGCTTCAACTTTTGCTTTACGTTCGGATTCATCGCGAGCACTACTTATTGCGTTTCGAGTATCTAATAATACCTCTAAACCAGGTGCAAAACGTTCGACAGTATCAACATAACCATCTGCAGCATCGAAACGTTCTTCCTGTAAAGTTTGTTTCGCTTTGTCTAAATAAAGATTAGTTATTTGTTCGCGATATTTAATTAGTTTTGTGTCGGTACTTTTATCTTGTTTCGATAGACTAGCTAATTCTTGAATATTCCTTAGTAACTTGATTTCCCATTTTTGATTATCAGTATCAATATTACCTAGCGCAGATTCAATATCGTTGATATTACTATTAGTCATTCTGGAAATTTCTTTTTTACGGGCATCATCCGTTAAGTGAGTAAGCTTTACTTCTGTTAATTTTTCATTGAGCTGAAAAGCAATCATTAGCGCACTATAATTTGAAGCTAATCCTTCAGCATCATTGCGCCCACCAGTTTTTATGATGAGGCCTAGTTCTTTTTGTAATAAGGGTTTAAATTTTATGGATAATGACTGGATCAAATCACTATCTGGGCTTAGATCAGCTAGTTCAGAAATTACAGTTTGTTGATCTCTAAAACTTATTAAGGAAGATAGTTGACCTTTAATGATATTTAAATCTGATTCCAGCTCAGCAACTCTTTGCGCCTGAAGTATCTTTTTTTCCAAGTCAGCAAGTCTGGCATCACCTTTTGCTGTAGCTAGCCCTGATTTTACAAGCTCAAGTGCCGTTGCAAATTGATTAGCATCAAACTTTTCTAGCGCTAAAAGGCGGTACGCATTGCTTGGTCTTGGGTCTTCTAATAATGGATGACCGGGCTCAATGCGAGCTATTTTGGTTAAGATATTTTTGGTGTCATTAATTAATTGCGGGTCTTTTAATGCGCTTACATATTGCGCATTCAAATCACTGATAATTTTCTTTTTACTTGTTGTTACAAGTGTTGTTTGTCTTTGAAGGAATTGCGATTCCGGGTAGAACTTTCCTATTTCTTCAATAATTTTATTTGCTGCAGGAAAATCATATTCGTCATTATTAGCATCAATTAAAAATGCGACATTATCGCTGAAGTAATTTTGTATAGCATTTTTTGCTTCATCTGCGACAGTTGTCTGGTCAGTCTTATCTAGTAGTAAAATTTCGCCTAATTTTTCATCAATTGTTTGTTGATCGCCTTGATTGATTTCAGTTACTAGCCCTTCAATTTTTCTTTGATGCATGTAATCCATTGCAGGGCTAATCAACATTAAGGTCAGGGTAATTAAAACAGCCGCCGCAATGACAAATGGATTTTTATGCCAGGTTGCTTTTCCTGCCAGTTCATCGACGAAATGTTCAACCGTTGGACTTCTGTCAGCACGATGAAAAGCCACACCACGTTTTAGTGCGCGATTTTGTTTTTTATTTAAGGATTTAATTTCAGGCGGTTCAAGATTGTTTTCTTTTGCTTTATTCGCCGCTAATTTATTAAAGGGGTGTTTAGCAGTTAACAATTCATAGGCAGTACAAGCTAAAGCATAGGTATCATCACGTGTATCCGGTTCTTTACCTTCAAGCATTTCGAGACTTGCGTAGGCGGGTGTTAAAGCGCCAAGCTTACCAGGGTCAAACAGTGTTTTTTCACCTTCACCTGTGATTGGGTTCTTAACAGCACGAGCGATACCAAAATCAAGCGTTTTAACAGTACCATCATTACAAAGAAAGGCATTACCAGGTTTAAAATCAGAATGTACCAACATGAGCTCATGCGCGTAAGTTAGGCCAGCACCGAGTTGTTCGATAATTTCATAGGCCTCTTCGAAGGGTAAGCCTTTTTTTGGACGTACTTTCTTTCTAATAAAATCTTTAAGTTCCATCCCTTCCATTAGTTCCATCGTAATGTAAACAGGTGTGCCCGGACCACCCACACGGTCGAAATCGTAAATTGTTGCAATATTGGGATGCGCTAATTTTTGTTGACGACTTGATTCTCGTTGCAGGGAAATAAATGCTTCGGGGTGGTCCTTGAAATCCTCATTTAAGAGTTTAATGGCAACATAGGGTTTTTTATCTTTTGCTTCGGCTTTTAATAAATCAAGTGCTTTATACACCTTACCCATACCGCCAATACCAAGGACTTTTTCAAGTTTAAAACGCTGTTTGATAATAGACCCCGGACCATAATTACCGTCATTTTCACCAGTCGGGGCAGCAGTTTTGTTTGGTGCTACTGTGGCGGTGGCGGTGGCGGTGGCGGAGGTTTTTCCTGCGGTTGAAGTTTTTGGAGGGCTATTGGTATTTTCGATAACGGTTTTTTCCTCACCCCCGATAACGGTTTTTTCCTCACCCCCGATAACGGTTTTTTCCTCACCCCCGATAACGGTTTTTTCCTCACCCCCGATAACGGTTTTTTCCTCACCCCCGATAACGGTTTTTTCCTCACCCCCGATAACGGTTGCGTCAAGTTCACCATCATCTTCATGCAGAAGGTCGGGAGCAATTGTTTTTTCAGTAGTATTTTGTTTTTGAGTAGTGGGATGTTTGTTTGTTTTGGAGGCATGCGCTTGCCTGAATTTTATAATCTGGTCTTTTAGTACAGAATATTGCTTGTCATTGAGTTTTTTTTGCCCATAAACTTCATCGAGCTCAGAGAGCATTTTATTTGCGAATTTCGGGGATGAATTGAGCACACTATCCAATTGCTTGGATAGTGATTTGTGGTTTAATTTACCAACTACTAATGCTTCGAGTGCTGCTTTAAAATTAGCCAATGCAATACCCCTTAAAAAACATTATTACCTTTCTTTGAGCTATTCTATGTCAATGAGAATAGCAGTAACATTATCTTTTGCGCCTCTGGCCAATGTTAAGTCAATTAACTCATTACACTTCTTCTCAATATCTCCTTTAGAGAGTATTTTCTCAAAATCAAGGTCAGTGATATGTTTTGTGAGTCCATCACTGCATAATAAATAACGGTCACCTTTTTCCATTTCCTGCATATCCACATCTAAGACAAGATTTTCTGAGGCACCAACAGCGCGGGTAATCATATTTGAATGTGGGTGTTTCTCTGCCTCATCTTTTGTGATTAGACCTTGCTCAATATATAACTGTACTTGTGAGTGGTCAGTTGTCAGTTGAACTAATTCGCCGTTACGATGACGATATAAACGACTATCACCTGCCCAAATAAAAGCACAAAATTTTTCATAGGCCAACATTGCAACTACCGTACTCCCAACAGTTGTTGGTTTTTCGCCTTGATTCGCTATTTCAATTAATTTTTTGTTAACACCGATTAAAGTATCTTCGATATCATCTATATATTTCTCTAATGATATTCCTTCAGGAACTTCTTTCATGGTATTAACAACCATTTGACTGGCAACATCACCAGCTTCGTGCCCACCCATACCATCAGCAACAACCCACATACCAACTTCTGGTCTTACTAACATAGAGTCTTCATTTAGTTTTCTTGCTTTACCTACATCCGTTTTTCCGTAAGAAGTCCATGAAAATGATTTTGTGTTATTTTTTTCGGTTGAATCTGACATTGGAATACCGGTATGCATTAAAACTGTTTATGTAGATTTTAAAGTAAAAGAAACAACTTCAGTTGGCTTATCAGCAAAAGATTTGCCGAGACTAATTTGCCCGTTTGCATTAATGTGCATTTCTTCCCGCCTTAAAAAGGATTCATCAGCACCATCAATTTTTATATGAGTACCATTTGTACTTTGATCGATGACGAAGAATTTATCACGACGTAGTTCAATTTTCACATGTTGTCTTGAAGCCAATTGCTCATTGATTGGTAAATCACAAGCCTTACTTCGACCCATCATTAATCCTGATTTATCTTGATTTAATGTTACTGATGTTTTTTGATAACTAACTTCAAGCGAAACTTCTTCACGCTGTTGGGCTGAGGAGCCTACATCGGTTGCCATTGTTGTGACATCAGATTCTTGCCAGATGATTTCATATATTTCAATATCTTCTTTCTTACCTTTAATAGGCGCACGGTCAACAAAACGTGAAGTTGCTTGAGTGATTGGGTCAAGGAGATCAATAGTTGTTTTTGTCGTGATAATTTGCCCACCCTTTGCTTGAGCAGCCATTCTTGCGGCGACGTTTACAGCATCACCAAACACATCACCCCCTTCAAGGAGAGCCGGGCCAAAATGCATACCAATCCTAACCTTTATCTTGGGACCTTCTTCTCTCATATCGTTTGCATCTTCGAGAGTTTCCTGCATTTCTGTGGCCGCATTCGCAGAATCATCTGCTTCGGGGAACGTACACATCACCTCATCACCAATGGTTTTGATGACGGTACCATTATGACTGTTAATAACGTTGGTCAGTAACTCCAATGTTTCTGCAATCGTTGCGCGGGCCATATCATCACCCAGCACCTCAAATAATTGAGTGCTTCCGGCAACATCAGCAAACATAATTCCAATATTTTTAGTTTTTGGCGACATAAATTACTATCAATTGTTGTTAAAAAACATATACATGCATAAATATAGTAACATGAAAGGTTATATTATGCTCAGTATTGGCGATGAAATCACTCGTAATTTTTAGTTTTTACAATTTCAACTATTCAAATAACACTAGAATATCGTATATCAAGTGTGGAAAACCATAAAACTCTGATAATCTTAGCTCATTACTCTATTTTCATGCGCTCACCAAGTAGCTAGATTAAGCAGTAAACTCAACCCCGTATCTAAAGAAAAATAACCCGAAATAATGATAAGATGTGCCTTAAATTTCATACCAATATACTTTAACTTACTCAAATTATGAAAAATTCTGACAATCAATTAATTCGAATTCTGTCGATAGCACTTGTCTTGGGTAGTTTGCTTCTTATTTTTTCAGCAGAAATGTCTCATTTGAAATCTAAAAAAGAAATCACAACCGATGAAACAATCTATATTCAAGATGGGGGCACAATATCAGTCCAAGATAATACAGAACTAACAGAGGAAACAGAGGAGATTGTCTCTATTGATATTGATGTACCACAAGCCGAACAAGATATTGAAAATAACAATTGGGCTAATACAACAGTAGAGAACATTGACTACACTAAACCTTTAGACTTCGAACATATTACTTTGTTGGTTGCGAATATGAATGCGAATGAAAGAGAAAGGATATTGGCAGATCAGAATTTATTTAAACAGGTTATTGAAAGCGAAGCGAACAACCGCGCAGCATTAATGTCAGCTGCTAGTAATCAACTCAATCAACATACTAATGTAAAATTCATGATGGAACGTAATGCCGATAACATGTTGTTAGAATTTTATTTAAATTTACTTATCAAAAGAAAATTACCTGAAGAATTTCCAAGCAATGAACAAATCATTGCTTACTACGAATCGAATAAAGAAACACAGTTTACGTTTCCACTACGAGTACGCGTCTGGCAAATATTTTTACCCAAACCAAAAGATGCAAGCGAAAACGAAATTTTAGAATTACAACAAAAAGCAGAAGAGATAATTTCTAAAATAAAAAAAGGTACGAATGATTTTTCAAATCTTGCGGTTTCTCAATCTCAACATGAACAAAGTAAAAGTCGTGGTGGTTATATGGGAGTAATGGAAGTGGATGGTTTACTTCCTGAGATCAAAGAACATATTTTAAAATCAAAAGTAGGCGAGGTTAGTGATCCAATAGAAACTGATTCGGGATTACATATTATAAAAAGAGGAACAATTTTGGCAGAAGAAGTGATCATGTTTGAACAGGTCGAAGATCAAATTCGTCAAATACTCATAAAGCAAACTGGTATGCAATTAAAAAATGCAATTTTTGATCAAGCCAGAGAAGATTATCCTCAACAAATCTCTGAAAGCATAATTGAAGACTGGTGGCAGAAATTAAAAAACGAGATTAACCCATAAATTTTTACATATTTAGTTTAGGGATAAAAATAAATGTTTGTTGAAGCCATATTAAATAGATTATCTGTGATAGGACAATAGCCGATAAAATGGAATACAGAAGTTTACTCGTACTATTTTTATTATTTTTAAGTCCGTTGGTGATTGCAGGTTCCCCTGAGGCGACTGACGCAGTCGAATTGACCGAAGAGGTAGCGCAACCCGATACCAATCCTGAACTTCTACCCACAGAAGGAGAGATTGGTGAGGAAATTTTAGATGAGGAGGAGGGTGTTCAAGGTGTGACCGTAGAGGAAGGCACCCCTTTTGAGGTCCCGGCATTGATTGACCGTCCGTTAGATATCGAGGAAGGCCCTTACATCGTTGTTAAAGAATTTAATATGATTGACGCCGAAGATTACCCGGAACACAAAGTGAGTGTTTCAGAAATAAAAAGCACGATCCTGGATGATTTATTAGAAAAACAGCTGGAACGAGGGTTTAGTATTGGTGAGTTACAGGAGGTGGCCGATGAGGTTACACGTTATTACCGCGCCAAAGGCCTTATTCTCTCAACGGCAGTGGTCCCCGTTCAAACTATCACTGATGGGACTGTCGATATTCAGGTATTTATTGGTCGATTAGGGCGTGTCGTCACCGAGGGTAATAAAAAGTATGATTTAGAGGTCTTGGAGAAACCCTTTTCAGAGCTGATCGGACAGCCGGTTACACAGCATGAGATTGAGGAGGCGTTACTGGTTTTGACCGATTTTGCCGGACTCAGCGTATTTGGCGTATTTAGACCCGGTATTAAGGTGGGTGAAGCGGATATTGTCCTTAAGGTGCAACAGGAAAAATCCTTTGATGTTGATTATCGTGTTGATACCCATGGTTTGAAGGAAACAGGGCTTAATCGATTCAGGACCATTGTAAACTGGAATAATCCCCTCGGACTGGCGGATCGCATCACTGTTACCATTCAGCAGACCTATAATCCTAAGATGAATAATTTTTGGTCTGTTGACTATCAACGCTATTTAGGCCGTGGTTTTACCTATGGCGCCAGCGTTTTTAGGAATTTTTTTAGAATTGGCGGTGATTTAGCTGCCAATCAGATTGCCGCCGAGACCGTTAATCGCTCCATATACCTTGAAAAGTCCTTTACCCGTGGGAGGCAGCGCAATTTCTCAAGTCGGATTACACTGACTCAAAAAAAATCAGTAACAACAACGCAGAGTGTTCAGACTAATGTTGACCGGCTGGCGGTTCTAGCCTT
>CAJWQR010000017.1 GCA_913045195.1 uncultured Legionellales bacterium
TCGCGTATTGTGATTCGAGGTGTATTCCGTGTCAAATCACTTGCTTCAAAAACAGCCTCAGTCGAAATACCGCAATTTGGGTATATTACTAAATAAAAACATTCATCTAGATCAATTGGGGTCAGTTTATCCCCAACACCTTCAGCCCAGGCTGCATTCCCATTAATAAAAAAAGGAATATCAGCCCCTAGTGATAAACCAATTTCAGATAATTCATCAATAGATAATCCTGTCTGCCATAATTCATTTAAAGCAACTAAAGTAGTTGCGGCATCTGAACTACCGCCACCCAACCCCCCCCCAATAGGTATATTTTTTTTAACGCTAATATCTACCCCAAGCTTTGAACCGCTTCTTTTTTTAATTTTTTGGGCGGCCTTTATAACCAGATCATCGCATTCATCAATTTTTAAAGATGTTGAACTTCTTCTCACCAAACCTGATTCTAAAATAGTAAAATCAATAACATCTATTAGCTGTATAAACTGAAAAACTGTTTGTAATAAATGATAACCATCTTGTCTTTGTCCTGTAATATGTAAAAATAAATTTAATTTTGCCGGCGCTGGCCACCCTAAGCTTATCACGTGTTTATATTTCCCAATTTTGTATTACTAACCTAAGTTGAATATCTCTTTTTCTAATAAATACTTTTTCAGGCAATGAAACATTTTTTTTCTTCGCATAACGTAAAATACTAATAGTAAATCCAGATTGTTTCATATCTGATAATCGACCCTGTGCATCGAGTAAAAGTTGGCTATATTCTACATTTGGCTCTGGTATACCTCTCAGCCAATATTTAAGACCGGCAAGGCGAATATCCCAACCAAGCTTATCCTGTATTAATTGTTCAGCAGTATCAGCCGTAAAGATTTTATTTTTTGGAGTTTGAATAGTGGCTTTTTTTTCTGATCCTTTTAATAGATAAGTTCCTTGACCTAATGATGAAATAAGCCTTAACTCATAATTTGAATTAAATTGCTCCCAATGTAAAACAAATGAAGCGCTGCTACTATCGTCTCGAACGGCTGCTCGCCCCTTAATCTTCCAAGATTCTACTTTGTTAATAGAAGCTTGGTGGTCAATCCATCCCTGTGACTGTATATTATTATCAAGTTCGGGTAATGAACTACAAGCACTAACTACTAATATTATCGGGAAAAATAAAACTATTCTTTTCAAGGTGAAAAACGTTCAATGACTTTTAATAATCTATCGTCTGCTGGTGTATCTTGTAACGCAGTTTCCCATACAGCTTTAGCGGCTTGCTTATTACCCATAATCCAGTGAACCTCACCAAGATGAGCCGCTACCTCAGGATCATTCCTCAAATCAAAAGCCTTTTGCAAAAAATCAATTGCCTCATCTAATCGACCAAGTCTATAAAGTACCCAACCCATACTATCTAAAATATAGAAATCTCCTGGGCTTAGTTCATATGCGCGTTTAATATAATTATATGCATCATCCAAACGCTCGCCTCTATCTGCAAGTGTGTACCCTAGTGCATTTAATGCCGTTGCGTTATCAGGATCTTTCCCAATAATAGATACCAAATCAGTTTCTAAAATATCAAAACGATTAATTTTTTCAGCAAGCATTGCGCGAGAGTAAAGAAGGTCTGGATGACTCTTCTCTTGAATCGCTTTATTAAAAATATCTAAAGCTTCTTCAAAACGCTTTTCTTCGATTAATATTTCGCATTCTGCCTGTATTAAGATATTACGGTTCTCATCTTTTGGTTTTTCTATAGAACGAATATTAGTAAGGGCTTTTTCAACATCTCCTTGTTTAGCAAAAATAAGGCTTATACGAATAAATGCATCAAAATAATTTTCACCACCATGAACACTATGATAAAAATTATTTGCTTTATCTAGTTCATTCTTTTCTTCTGCTATTCGACCTAGATAATAATTTGCATCAAATATATGCTTTTTTAATTCGATTAGCCTTTTGAAATATTTTTCAGACTTAGTAAGTTGATTCTCTTGTAGAGATAACAAACCAAGAGCATAAAGTAAATCTGTATTATCTGGGGTTTTATTATAAAGGAGTTCAAATTGGTTTCGTGCTTCATAAAAACGTTTCTCGCCTGTTAATAATCTTGCATATGCCATACGTAAATCAAAATTATCTTTGTGTATTTTCAAAGTAGACTTGAGCCAATTCAAAGCTTTATTAATATCTCCCTTTCTTTGTAACAAAGCTATATAAGCCATGGCTGCAGTTTCATTCTCTGGCTTTAGTTCTAGTATTTTTTCGAATAATGACTCTGCGCGTTCGATATCACCCATACGAGATGAAACATGTGCATAAGCATACAATGCATCGACATCATTCATATGTTTATCCATTAAGTTTTCCATTAACTTTATTACCCTAGATTTGTCTTCTTCACCGCCAAGGAAATTTGCGACCATCCATAATTTCTGATCAAACTCTCCTTCAGATGCATCTAAAATAATTTCAAGATGACGAAGTGCCTCATTAAGATTGCCTTGCCTTAAGTACATTACTGTCAAAATTTGATGTGGATCTGGATTTTTAGGGTCTACATCAACCCAAAGGCTAGCCGCCTCATAGCTAGCAACATCGTCACGTGCAAAAACTGCAATCCTTGTAGCGCGTTCTATTATGGCAGGATCAAGTGTTTTTCTTGCTAAATCTAAGTAATAACTAGTTGCAGTATCAATTTTTCCACGATGACCAGCAATCTCAGCGATTAAAACCTCAAAGAGAATATCCTCAGTAAGTTTAATTTTTGGTCTTTCAACAATAGGTTTTTTGTTTTTTTCTTTGTTCGTTTCGGAAATAGATTGCTCAGATTGGATGATTGCCTTTTTATTAGTTAAAGTTTTCGAATTTGGAGTTGTTGCGCACCCACTAACCAACGATATTAGCGCGAATACTGCTGCTATAAGAGAGATTCTATATGTTACAAATATATTCATTGTTATCGTTTATAATAGTATTTGATTGCTTATTTTCTCAGATTGTACTCAAAAATAATACCGAGTTTGACTGCCCTATAATTTTGCAAGAATATTACGAATACAGTACTAGGATTATGTAATTTTGGATTTGTTCACTGAATAAATATCAATAATATTTTGTTAAAAATCGATCAATATCAAGAATTCATCTAATATCCCTTGTATTAACCCAAATCATGGCACAAAATTTTCATTAACGACCGCATTGCCCCAAAAATATGGCCCTTATTGCTTACGGAATTAATCACTCAACTGCCCCTGTTGATATTCGGGAAAAGGTCTGTTTTGGCGGTGAAATCATGCCTGATGCCTTAAATGAATTAAAACACCAAAATGGTGTTTATGAAGCTGCAATTCTATCGACCTGTAATCGTACTGAAATTTATTGCAACATTGATCAAAATAAAAATCATAACCCAATTGATTGGCTACATAACTACCATGGAATGAAAAAGGGATTATTAAAGCCTTTCTTATATGAACACCCAGATGAAAATGCGGTGCGCCATGTATTACGTGTTGCAAGTGGGCTTGATTCAATGATTTTAGGCGAAACACAGGTCCTGGGCCAACTAAAAAATGCATATCAAGAAGCAATCAACGCTGGGTGCATAGGTAATCAGTTAAATCGACTATTTCAACATTCATTTCATGTTGCAAAAGAAATACGAAGTAATACGGCGATAGGCGATCATCCTGTATCAGTTGCTTATGCAGCAGTTAGATTGGCTCAACAAATCTTTGGTGAATTAAATAACAAAACTGCATTATTAATTGGTGCGGGAGAAACTATTGAGCTTGTAATAAAACACTTACATGAAAATGGTTTAAAGCGAATGATTATTGCTAATAGGTCGTTGGAACGTTCACAACAATTAGCAAAAAAATATTCTATTTATACTATACATCTAAGTGATCTCGCTAAACATCTCGCTGAAACAGATATCGTTATTTCCTGTACTGCTAGTTCGTTGCCAATCATAGGTAAAGGAACTGTTGAAAATGCAATTCAGGTTAGAAAACATAAACCGATGTTCATGGTTGATATTGCTGTCCCTCGAGATATTGAAATTGGTGTTGGAGAACTAGATGATGTTTATTTATACAGTGTTGATGATTTGAAAGATATAGTACAGGTGAACCTAAAAAATCGTCAATATGCTGCTAAACAGGCCGAACAAATAATTGATATTCAAACACATGAATTTATGGATTGGGTTAATTCGCTTGAAGCTGTTTCTACAATCAGGGCCTTGCGCGGACAAGCGGAGAGAATTCAAGATGAAGTCTTGCAAAAAGGATTATTAAGAATTAAAAAAGGAGATATGCCTGAAGCAATATTATATGAAGCAGTCCACACACTAACTAATAAATTAATTCACGAACCTAGTTTTCAATTAAAAAATGCGGACACTAAAAAAAGAAATGCCTTATTAAAAGCTGCAGAAAAACTTTATGGTTTAAAAGAAAATAAAACAAAAAAAAATAAATAACTAACATAGAATATAATTCTTACCTATTCCTTATTTATTATATAAATGAAAGAATCATTACATTTAAAACTTGAAAAATTACTTGAACGCCAACAAGAATTAGAAGGCTTACTTTCCGACCCAGAAATTATTAGTAATCAAAATAAATTTCGTGCTCTATCCCAAGAATATGCAGAAATCAAACCCATCATGACTTGTTTTAATCAATACCTCGAAATAACTAAAAATATTGAAAACTCTCGTGAAATGTTAAAAGAAAATGATAGGGAAATCCGCGGACTTGCTGAAGAAGAGCTTAAAAAAGCTGAAGATGAAAGCGGAAAACTTGAAAATGAGCTCCAAGTATTATTGCTACCAAAAGACCCTAGTGATAATAGTAATATATTTCTTGAAATACGTGCAGGAACTGGCGGAGAAGAGGCTGCACTTTTTTCTGGAGATCTCATGCGTATGTATTCACGTTATGCCGAAACAAGAAATTGGGAAGTAGAATATATAAGTGTATCGGAAAGTGACTTAGAAGGTTATAAAGAAGTAATCATGCGAGTCATCGGGGATGGGGCTTATTCGAGACTAAAATTTGAATCGGGAGCTCATCGAGTTCAGCGTGTACCTGAAACGGAATCTCAAGGACGTATTCATACTTCTGCATGTACGGTTGCAGTGTTGCCTGAAGTTGAAGAAATAAATGAAGTGCAGATAAATACAGCTGATTTAAGAATAGATACTTTTCGTGCTTCAGGCGCAGGTGGGCAGCATGTAAATAAAACAGATTCGGCAATTAGAATAACCCATTTACCAACAAATACTGTTGTTGAATGTCAAGATGAGCGTTCTCAACATAAAAACAAAGCGCGCGCAATGTCTTTATTGCAGGCAAGACTATTAAACACTGAACGTGAAGAACAACAAAACGAACAAGCTGAAAATAGACGTTCCCTCGTTGGCAGTGGTGACAGATCGGAGCGAATCCGTACATACAATTTTCCTCAAGGTCGTGTTACTGATCACCGAATAAATTTGACCCTTTATCAACTAGACGATTTTATGGAAGGTAGCATTGATATGATTATTGAACCATTAATTAATGAGTATCAGGCCGACCTTTTAGCGTCATTAAGTGAATAAAAATGATATGCAAATTAATGATGCAATTATATATGCGACTCACAAACTTAATTCTTCAAATAGTAGAAGAGTAGATTCAGAGGTATTGCTATGTTCTGTGCTAAAGTGTAATCGTATAAAACTTTATGCATATCCAGAACAAAAATTATCCGATACTGATCAAAAAACTTTTAAAAAGCTAGTAAAGAAGCGCTCTGAGGGCTATCCGGTTGCCTATTTAACAAAACAAAAAGAATTTTGGAAACACACACTGCTTGTCAATGAAAATATACTAATACCGAGGCCAGAAACTGAATTATTAGTTGAAAAATCACTAGAATTAATATCGCTTTATTCTTTAAAAAAAGTTCTCGAACTTGGTACTGGTTCGGGTGCTATAGCAATAGCTATAGCATCCGAGAAGCCAAAAATAAATATCAAGGCAACTGATATAAACAATGATGTCCTTAAAATTTCTAGGAAAAATGCTGAATTATATAAAATTAAAAATATTAAATTTATTAAATCAGATTGGTTTACTAATATTAATGCGGATAATTATGATTTAATTGTGAGCAATCCTCCATATATCAGTAATGATGACCCGATTTTAAATAACAGCGATATTAGATTTGAACCAAGCTCAGCATTAGTTTCTAGAGATAGCGGTCTTGATGATTTGCGAAAAATTATATGTAAATCTCGTGCCTATTTAAAAGATTATGGTTGGTTGATAGTTGAACATGCCTATAATCAAGGAGTAAAAGTAAGGGAACTTTTTATCAAAAATAATTTCACTGCAACAACAATCAAGGACTACAATGAATTAGAGAGAATTACTTATGGAAAGTTGTTATAAAAAAAATGAATGATG
This sequence comes from uncultured Legionellales bacterium, assembly GCA_913045195.1. GTDB lineage: Bacteria > Pseudomonadota > Gammaproteobacteria > Eutrophobiales > Eutrophobiaceae > UBA11869. The sequence continues at coordinate 6,474 of CAJWQR010000017.1, forward strand.
AACAACTATTAAGATACAGCAGGCAAATCATGTTGCCTGAGATTGATGTTGCTGGTCAAAAACGTTTAAAAAACTCGAGAATTTTACTTATTGGGCTTGGAGGACTTGGTTCTCCAATCTCAATATATCTTGCTGCTGCTGGTATTGGTGAGTTAGTGCTTGTTGATTTTGACAAAGTCGATCTTAGTAATTTACAACGACAAATATTACATGCAACTAAAGATATTAATAGACCAAAAATTGATTCTGCAAAAGAACATCTACTTTCGCTTAATCCAGATATTAATATTAACTGTATCGGTGAAAAATTAACCAAAAACAATTTAATTGAAGAGGCAGAAAAATCTGATGTCATCATAGATGCAACAGATAATTTTGCTACACGCTTTTCTCTAAACGAGGTTTCAGTAAAAACAAAAACGCCTCTCATTTCTGGCGCGGCAATACGTTTTGAAGGCCAAGTAATTGTTTTTAATCCATCAGAAAAAACTTCGCCATGCTATAGATGTTTATATGATGAGGATATTTCAACCCAAGAATCATGCACAGCTAATGGGGTATTTGCTCCGTTATTAGGTATTATTGGTAGTATCCAAGCTAATGAAGCATTGAAGGTAATACTGGATATAGGGACGATAGGCCAAGGAAAATTACTACTGGTGGATGCGCTAAATATGGAATTTAATAAAGCTGTCTTAAAAAAAGATCCCAAGTGCCCTGTTTGTAATTAATAATTTAAAGTAATGCTAGTGCTGCATCATAATCAGGTTCGTCTGCAATCTCAGAAACAAGTTCAGAATAAATAACTTCATTAGTTTCATTCAGCACTACAATTGCGCGCGCTGTTATCCCGGCTAAAGGTCCATCTGTAATCAATACCCCATAGTCTTTAGCAAAATTTCGAGAACGCATCATCGATAATGTAATAACATTTGAAATACTTTCAGTCTTACAAAAACGTGATACCGCAAATGGGAGATCAGCTGATATCGTAATAAATACCGTGTCTAACTTTTCCTTAGCTAATTTATCAAATTTCTTTGTTGACGTAGCGCATACTGGTGTATCCAAGCTTGGCACTATGTTCAGCAGTTTCTTTTTACCTTGATAGTTAGCAAGAGAAACATCTTCCATCTCAGAGTTAACTAACATAAAGTCAGGCGCATTACTCCCTGCTTTTGGAAGTTCGCCATTCGTGTTTATTTCATTGCCCTGTAAAGTCAAAACTACCATAACTAATCCTCATTAATTAATTCATAATAGCTATTTGCGTCAATCAATTCGTTTAATTCCGATTCATCATTTGCTTTTAATATAAATATCCATCCTTCGCTATATGGTTCTGAGTTAATTAAATCAGGCGCATCATTAAGCTCAGAATTAATTTCAGTAATAATTCCGCTTAATGGGCAATAAATATCTGAAGTTGATTTAACTGATTCAATAACAGCGCACTCATCTGCCTGATCATATTCTCGTCCTTCTTCTGGGGGTTCCACAAAAACGATGTCGCCTAACTCATCTTGGGCAAAATCGGTAATACCAACACGATAATTATTTTCACCAAGATCTTCGAGCCATACATGAGTCTTTGAAAATTTTAAATTACTCGGAACATCCTGCATCGGCTTTACCTCAAAGTTTACAATCTAATACAAAAAATATCTTTATTAAAATCTGAAAACATTATTATATTCATACATCTTCATCTGTAAATATAACCAAATGATCAATTTCTGTTTTTATTCCTATTGGTTCATTCATGGGATGGTCATGATGACTGGGCACGAGACTTTGTAAATACAACCCATTTTGCGTTTCTAAAGTATATAAAAATTCTGCGCCTCGAAATGCCTTACCCCTAACATATGCAGTTACTTTACTGTCATCATCATGCAAAATATCGTCCGGACGAATCAAAACACGAACCTTTTCCCCTTTCTCAAAGCTATGTGGGGCATGTCCTTTTATATTACCGATATCAGTTTTAACCTCGATACTATTAATTACTTCCCCTTTTATAAAAACACCTTCTCCAATAAAATTGGCAACATATGATGTTTTAGGCTCATGATATAAATTAAACGCCGTGTCCCATTGCCTTAATTTTCCATCGCCCATAACACCAATAATATCAGCCATAGCAAATGCTTCTAGTTGATTATGAGTGACCATAATTGTGGTGATGCCATCTTGTTTTAATATTGAACGTAGTTCTCGTGCTAATTGTTCTCGTAACTCGATGTCTAAACTTGCAAATGGTTCGTCCAACAATAATACGCCTGGGCGAGGCGCCATTGCTCTTGCTAATGCAACACGTTGCTGTTGCCCTCCAGATAATTGATGTGGATATTTGCTAATATGTTTTTCCAAAGCGAATAATACTATTAATTCATCTAAACGCTCTTTGGTTCTAGCCGCTCTTTGGTCTTTTAACCCAAATATTATATTTTCTGTAACGCTCATATGTGGAAATAACACATAATCCTGGAAAACCATTCCAACATTTCTTTGTTCAACTGGTAAATGATGGAATGGTTTACTTGCAATAACTCCTTTAATCCAAACTTCACCATGATTCAATTCTTCAAATCCAGCAATACAACGTAATAATGAGGTCTTGCCGCAACCGCTCGGCCCTAATAAACAAGCTATTCCAATTTCTCCCAAACCAAAAGATATATTTTCTAGTATTTGGCGACCTTCTATCGACAATGACAATTCTTTAATTTCAATTGCGTTATTCATAACCGGGACGTGACCGTGAAATTGAATTACTTATCATAATGACTGGGATAATTCCTGCAATAACAATCGCTAAAGCTGGTACAGCAGCTTCTGCTAAACGTTCTTCATTGGCTAACTCAAAAGTACGAACCGCTAATGTGTTGAAATTGAATGGTCTAAGAATCAATGTAGCAGGAAGTTCTTTTAGCACATCAACAAAAACTAATAATAAAGCTGTTAATAAACTGCCTCGCATAATTGGAACATGTATCCTTCTCATAATTCTAACATGCGACATCCCGGTCGTTTTTGCAACTTCATCCATTTCTAGTTTTATTTTCCCTAGTGCTGCTTCAACTGTATTAATAGATACAGCAAGAAAACGCACAAGGTAGGCAAAAATTAATATGAATAAAGTTCCACTGATTAACAAACCACTACCAAAATTAAAATGCAGGGTTAAAAATTCATCTAGACTATTATCAAACCAAGCGAATGGAATTAAAACACCAACAGCTATTACTGTGCCAGGTATTGCATAGCCCAAACTGATAAAACGAACTAAAAATCTATTTATAAATAAACGACTATTTCTATTCGAATAACCTAAAAATAAAGCAATAACTAAAGCTAATAAAGCCGTTATAAAAGCAAGCGAAAGACTATTTAGCAATAATATATAAAAATTTATATCAAGAGCTTCTGAATATGTTGATATTGCCCATTGACCCAAAAAACTTGCAGGCAGAACAAAACCAAATAGCAGAGGAGCAAAACAAATAACAAATGCGAAAAATGCGCTGCTATTTTTTAATTTTTGTTTCAATAATGGACTATATCGATTGCTCGTATGATTAAAAGCTAATTGTTTTCGTGAGCGCCTTTCCAAATATAAAAAAACAGCAACAAATAATAATAGTATTGCAGATAATTGTGCAGCTACCAAACTGTTGTCCATGCCAAACCATGTCCTAAATATACCTGTTGTAAAAGCTGATACACCAAAGTACTGGACTGTCCCATAATCAGCTAGTGTTTCCATAAGTACTAGCGATAATCCAACTATAATTGCGGGTCGTGCTAAAGGTAATGCCACACGCCTAAATGCATCCATTGCATTACAACCTAAGGTTCGTGATACTTCTAATACGCATATGGATTGCTCAATAAATGAGGCGCGGGCTAATAAATAAACATAAGGATATAATACAAGCGATAGCATAGTGATTGCGCCACCAAGAGAACGTACCTCAGGAAACCAATAGTCGTTATATTCCCATCCTGTTAATTCTCTCATTATTGTTTGCACTGGGCCCGCCGCATCAAATACGCCCGTATAACTATAAGCAATAATATAGGCGGGCATTGACATAGGTAATAGGATTGCCCATTCAAGATAGCGACTCATTGGGAATTGATACATTGTCACTAGCCAGGCAGGTATCACGCCTAGTAATAGACTAAAAAAGCCAACCCCGATTAATAATACTAGTGAATTAAAAATATAATCTGTTAAAACCGTATCAATTAAATGAGGCCAGATATCTTTCGCTGGGAAAAATAATGACCCACACACTATGACTATCGGAATACAAAAAAATAATGCCAGTAAAATTAATGCTAGATTCAATCTTGAGAATTTTAATAAACTACAAAACGACTCTGAAAATTTTTTAAAGATCATTTATAGCACTATTAATCTACTTCCAACCAACCCGATCCATTAATAAAACAGCATCGCGATTATATCGACCCAATAAACTGAGATTAAGATCGTCGGATTTAAATGCTCCCCATTCCCCCAAAATTGTAGTGTTTTTAATCTCGGGATTAACGGCATATTCGTAATTAATATCAGAATACCATTGCTGTGCCTTATCAGTAACAAGATACTCTAGCAATTGTATTGCCTCTTCTTTATTTTTCGCATATTTTGTTACACCAGCACCGCTAATATTTACATGCGCGCCATGTCCATTTTGGTCAGGCCAAAATAATTTTACTTTCTTAGCAGCATTCATCTCATATTCTTGATTAGATTCAAGCATACCTGCTAAATAATAATTATTTACCAAAGCAATATCACATACTCCTATAGCAACAGCTTTTATTTGATCGCGATCGCCGCCTTTTGGCGATCTTGCAAAATTTTCAACTAATCTAGAAGCCCAAATTTCTATCTTGTTTATACCATGACGAGCAATCATTGATGCGACAAGTGATTGATTATAGATGTTCGATGATGAGCGTACGCATATACGTCCCCTCCATTTACTATTTGCTAGATCTAAGTAATCAATTAATTCCCTCTTATTAACTTTATCAGGCGAAAAAATAATAACTCTTGACCGAAGTGATAATCCAAACCAATGATTATCTATGTCTCGAAAATAATTTGGTATGACTTTATTTAATGCATCAGAAATAACTTCTTGGAATAAATCTTTTTCCTTGGCTCTTACTAATCTAGCAGCATCAACAGTTAATAAAATATCAGCTGGTGTATTTTTCCCTTCAATTTCTAGACGCTTAATAAATGTATCTGCTTTACCAGTAATTAGATTCACCTTTATGCCCGTATCCCGATTAAACTGATCCAGTAAGGGCTTTATTAACGTTTCCTTTCTGGCGGAATAAATATTGACTTCAGCCGCATTAAGCAATTGTTGAAATATCAAAAAAATGATAATAGTAAATGTCTTTTTCATTCTGATAATTGGTTAGTATATGTTATACAAGTATAAATAATTATGATTCCTAATTACATAAAAGCTTAAAAAAAGGGCGCTAAAAAGCGCCCTATAAATATCACCACGAGGATATTACCGTGTAAACGATAATTCTATAAAATTCTTTACTAAGCATCGATATACTTAGCCTATATCAGCATGTGATACGCTATTGAAAATTTTATCTTTCGCTAAGCTAAATAAATAAGAATTATTATCAATAAGATTCTAATCTAAATAAGAATTATTATCAATAATAAATAATTATCAATATATACAATAAGTTAATCATAATTTACATTTAATTATCTGGTTTTTTAATAGTTTGTGTAACGAGATATATTTGTCATAACATCTCGTCTCTCAATTACATATAAAAAATTATGAAAGAAGAAAATCCTTTACTTGAAAAACATGCTTTGCCTCCATTTAATAAAATCGAGGTTCAGCATATTGAGCCTGCAATTGATCAGTTACTAAAAAAAAATAGAGAACAGCTCGTGGATCTACTAGAAAACATAAAGGATTATACATGGGATAATTTTTTTCAAAAACTGGATGACATGGATGATCGCTTGCAACAAACTTGGTCGCCAGCGAGTCATTTACATTCGGTTGCTGATAATGACGAACTCCGCAAAGTTTATAATAATTGCATAACCAAATTATCGAGTTACTCCTCAGAAATGGGTCAGAATATCTCTCTCTTTGAAGCTTATGAAACATTTAAAAATAGCCCTTCTTTTAATGAACTCACAAAACCCCAACAAAAAATTATAAACAATGCGCTACGTGATTTTCGCTTATCTGGCATACATTTAGATAAGAAGTCAAAAAAAATATATAAAGAAATACAAATAAAATTATCTGAACTTCAAACTAAATTTGAAGAAAATTTACTGGATGCTACTCAAGCTTGGAAAAAATTAATCATTGATAAAAATAAGCTCTCTGGAATACCAGAATCTGCAATAGCATTGGCTGCAGAAACTGCAAAAGATGCGGGTAAAAAAGGTTGGTTGTTTACATTGGAATTTTCCTCTTACATGTCGATCATGAAATACGCCGATGATCCTTCCTTGCGAAAAGAAATGTATTGGGCTTATGTAACAAGATCATCAGAGATAGGACCTAATGCTGGCAAATGGGATAACACTAGTATTATGTACGACATTATGAAATACAGAACTAAGAAAGCAAAATTACTTGGCTTTAAAAACTATGCTGATTATTCACTAGAAAATAAGATGGCAAAAAATTCAAGCGAAGTTATGGGTTTTTTATATAATCTTGCCGATCGAACAAAACAATATGCAAAAAGTGACTTTGATGAGTTAAAAAAATTTGTTTCGGAATCAACAAATTTAGATCATATTGAAGCATCGGACATTGCTTATTATTCTGAAAAATTAAGACAAAAGAAATTTTCTATATCACAGGAAGAATTACGTCGATACTTTCCTGTTAATCAGGTTATTAATGGGCTATTCGAAATTACGAAAAAATTATATGGAGTTAACATTAAAAAACGAAATGGAGTCCAAGTTTGGCATTATGATGTTAATTTTTTTGATATTTTTGATCATAAAGGAAAAATCAAAGGAAGTTTTTATCTTGACCTTTTCTCACGTCAACATAAGCGAGGCGGAGCATGGATGGATGAGTGTATAATTAGAAGAAAAATAGATTTTACAATACAAAATCCTGTCGCATACCTTACTTGTAATTTTACTCCCCCCGTCAGTAACAAACCTACTCTATTAACTCATGATGAAGTAATTACTTTATTTCATGAATTTGGTCACGGGTTACATCACATGATGACAAATATTAACTACAGCGGTGTTTCCGGGATAAATGGTGTTCCTTGGGATGTGGTTGAATTACCAAGTCAATTTATGGAAAATTTTTGTTGGGAAAAAGAGGCATTAGATTTATTTGCGCAAGATTTTGAAACTAGCGAAACTATAAGTAATGATTTATTAAAGAAAATGGCACGGGCTAGATCATTTCAAGCAGCAATGCAGATGGTCAGGCAGCTTGAATTTGCTATATTTGATTTTCGTCTGCATCTAGAATTCGCTTCAAAAAAAGGACAAAATATACAAAAGCTCTTAGATGATGTACGCAAATACATTGCTGTTACTGAAACTCCTGATTTTAATCGTTTTCCGCTAAGTTTTTCTCATATTTTCGCAGGAGGCTATGCAGCGGGCTACTATAGCTACAAATGGGCAGAAGTTTTATCCGCAGATGCCTTTTCTAAGTTCGAAGAAAAAGGTATCTTTGACAAAATTACTGGAAAAGAATTTCTACAGGCAATACTTGAAAAAGGGGGTAGTTGCGAACCAATGGAAATGTTTATTGAATTTAGAGGACGTGAACCAAGCATAGAACCCTTATTAAAACATGCTGGAATTGCAATTAAATTATAAGAATGAATAAAAATATAACCTTTCACCTACTTATCTGGATAATCTGGATGCCCTCAGCAATAGTTTTAGCTGAAGTAGCCTATGTAACTGATGAAGTAAACATTGGTTTACACAAAGAACCAACAAATGAGAGCCCGATAATAAAATTGGTACCAAGCGGGACTGAATTGAATATTATTGAACGCGAAAATGATCTAATTCATGTTGAAGAACCTGAAGGCGTCCGTGGGTGGATAAATACCCAAAATGCATTAAATAATAAACCAGGTAAAACAAAAATAAATGAACTAGAAATAACAAACAAAGAATTACATAAAAAAATAGAAACACTTGAAAAAAAATCAACGGAATTAATTTCTCAAGGAGAGCTTGAGAAAAAATTAAACTCCGAACGTCTTAAGGTAGGTGAGTTGCAAGTGGAATTAACAAATATTAAATCGAGAGCTGGTAATATCCAAACTTCTGATAAACTACTTACAGATATCGAACAACTTAAAAATGCAAATAAACAATTAATTGACCAGTTAGAATCAGCGGGCATTAATCGTAAAAATAGTCTGGGCAGCATCAAACCTGAAAATGAATCATCATCCTTTTCTATTTTTTTAATCATTTTTATTTTTGGAATCGTCAGTGGTCTTTTTATTCTTGATTATATTAATCGTCGGAGGCATGGCGGTTTTAGAATTTAAGGAATGAAATGGTTTTATCTTCAAAAGATTGTTTAATATAAATATTGTGTTTAAAATTTCTACCTGGAATGTAAATTCTCTTAACGTAAGACTCCCCCATGTTTTGCAATGGATGCAAAGAGAAGATCCTGACGTTTTTGCGCTTCAGGAAACAAAATCTATTGATGAAAATTTCCCAGTTGATGCCATTAAAGAACTAGGTTATCACGTAAGTTTCATTGGCCAAAAAACATATAATGGCGTTGCTACTATTTCAAAAACTCCAATTGAGGTTATTGCTTCCAGTTTACCAAATTATGATGATGAGCAACGGAGAGTTTTAGCTATTAATACTTCGGGCATAACTGTATTAAATATATATATACCAAATGGTTCTGAAGTAAATTCAGAAAAATATAAATATAAATTAAAATGGCTCTCTAAGCTTCATCCTTTTGTTAATAATTTACAAAATAAAAATGAAAGATTAATCATTCTGGGAGACTTTAATATAGCGCCAGAAGACAGAGATGTTCATGATCCAGAGGAATGGGTAGGATCTGTACTTGTTAGTAAGCCTGAAAGGAATGAATTTAAAAAATTATTATCTCACGGCCTGATAGATTGCTTTCGTATGTTTGATCAGGAAAAAGGTAATTTCTCGTGGTGGGACTACAGGGCCGCGTCATTTCGGCGAAATCGCGGCGTTAGGATCGACCATATATTGGCTTCCAATACCATGTCAAAATTCTGTCTTGCTTGCTATATCGATAAAAACCCTCGTAAGCTTGAAAGGCCGTCTGACCACACGCCAGTAGTTGCAGAATTTGATATCTAAATTTATGTATATTCCGCTTTACTATATCGAGATTGCGAAATAATTCGCATTGGCATAAAATCCTCGCCCCACAATGTTTAATACTAAATAAATTAGGCAAATTAATGAAAGCTGATATACACCCAAAATACGGAGACATCACAGTACAATGTAGCTGTGGTAATAAATTTAAAACAAGGTCGACATACTCAGGAGAGCTCCATATTGATGTATGCTCTGAATGCCATCCCTTTTATACAGGCAAACAAAAAATACTTGATACCGCGGGCCGAGTGGACAAATTTCGCAAAAAATACGGTATGCCCTAGTGGTTTGTTTTTCTATCCCTTTAAAAAAACGTTCCAATTTAGGGCGTTTTTTCTAAAAAAAATATCCACATTTTTTGTGGATAACTCTGTGGAAGCAATACAGATATAGAGTCAAAACCAAGGTAATGATTTCAAACTTGTTAAAACTATTAAAATTTAACCAGTTTTATTAATTTATTATAAAACAATAACATATGCTATTAATGTTTTAATTTCTAAAGTGTTCTATTGCATCTTATTGATAATAATTAGCGATGCCATGAAATTGTGTATAAAGAATTTTTTGTTGACAAAATAAAATTTTGTGGAACTTTCAAATCTAACCTGACTCCAATGGGTTATACGTCTTTTTCTGTCTTTCCTCCCTTGGGCAGAAAATACGCACCCGGTTTATCCCAACCGGGACAATTTAGCCCCGGAAAAACGAATATTTCTTGAATAAGCACTAATCCGGGGCGCTTTTTATTAATCAAAAAATAACCATTCGGCGAGCTTTAGACGCGCATCGTCAACTCCCAAGCCTTTTGATGCTGAAAATAGCTGTATACTTAAATTAATTGCTTTGATTTCACTATGAATTTCAATCATCGTTTTTTTGGCGTCATTCTTTGATAATTTGTCTGATTTATTCAAAAGAACATGAAGTGCTAAATTGTTAGCTTCGCAGTACTTTAGCATTAATTGATCGAAGCTTTTTAGCGGATGCCGTATATCAATAATCAAGAAAATTCCGCATAAACATGCTCTTTCTTGTAGATAATGATCTAACAATTTTTCCCAAGTCTTTCGTGTTGAAACATCGACTTTAGCAAAGCCATACCCTGGTAAATCTACAATATGTCTCTCATCATCATAAGAAAAATAATTCAACTCTCTCGTCCTGCCAGGCGACTTACTGGTTCTCGCTAAATTACGACGAGAAGTAATTGTATTGATAACGCTCGATTTGCCAACATTTGAACGGCCAGCAAATGCGACTTCTTTGCCTAAATCAGTAGGAAGCTGCTTTATTGACGCAACGCCTTGTTTGAATTCGAAGTGGCGATACCAATCTTTTGGTGGTTCTTGTATAAGGATGACAAATTCTCCGTTTAGCTAAAAATTCAAATTTGACGTACTGTTATTAAAAAAATACTAATTTGGTGCATTTTCGGGTTATTCGCTTATGAATTACTCCAATTATTAAGGCATAATTATGAAAAATAATCACAACAATGGGCCGATTTTATTGAATACAATCATCTCAATATTTTTTATGTAACTTTATGATAGTCTAAAATACTACTACGTTAATATAATTTTCGTCGAGGATGATTCGAATGAGTCAAGAACAAGATAAAATATTTTTTAGAAACTTTACACTTACGCTCGTATTTATCGCGGCGATGATGGTGGCTTTTTATACTATTGCTGATTTAGTAACAAATAAAAAAGGTCATGCTGGAATCAATACTATAAATACAAATGACAGCATTAGTGTTTCTAATGCTAATCCAACTAATGGTAAAAACCTATCTCAGCCTTGCGCAGTTTGTCATGGAGCTGATGGCAATAGCATCAACCCAATCTGGCCTAAACTAGCAGGCCAACATGCTTCCTACATTACTAAACAATTAAAAAACTTCAAAGAAGGTAATCGCGTCAATGCTCAAATGACTGCTATGGTTGCTGCATTAAGTCAACAAGATATGGAAGATTTAGGCACTTACTTCGAAGGGCAAAAAAATAATCTTGGTTATGCAAAACCAGAGTCAATTGATTTAGGACAAAAAATTTATCGCGCGGGTGACAATAATACTGGACTTCCTGCCTGTATGGCATGCCATGGCCCTACTGGCTCTGGGAACCCAGGAGCACTTTATCCTGCTATTCGCGGGCAGCATTCCGAATACACAGCAACTCAATTGAAGATGTTCAAATCCGGAGAGCGCAATAATGATGTAAATAGTGTTATGCGTTCAATTGCTGTTCTTATGACCGAGGCTCAAATCAGTGCTGTCTCAGAATACATTCAGGGACTTCGTTAAAAAAATTAATTTTACGGCACGAAATCTGAGTTCGTTGGTCTAACTAGATATAAATCTTCATAATTTTTTCTTTCACGAATGAGGCAAATAAAAAAACATGAAAACAGCAATTAATTATTTAATCTTAGCGCTGCTGTTGGCTTTGTGTAATCAGGCCATTGCGTTTGATGGTTATATTGAAATTACGCCCTCACAACCAACACAAACAGGGGATAATATTGAAGTACTAGAAGTATTCTGGTACGGGTGTTCACACTGTTATGATTTTGAGCCTTTTATAAATAAGTGGCTTGAAAAAAAACCTGATGATGTTGTATTCAGACGAATGCCGGGTATTTTTCGAAAAGATTGGATTCCCCACGCAAAAGCATATTTCACAGCAGAAAAATTAGACGTACTAAAGAAAATACATAGTTCATTATTCACTGCCATTCATAAGAAAAAGAAGCCCATCTATGATGATAGATCAATTAAAAAATTCTTTTTAGAACATGATGTTGATAAACAAGAATTCAAAAAAATATATACATCAGATGAAACCGATACTAAAGTAAAACAGGCCTATGTAATGGGCAAACGCTATAAAATAACGGGTGTACCAGCAATTATTGTAAATGGGAAATATTTGGTAAGCGGCTCTACTGCAGGTAGTTTTGAAAATGTTACAAAAGTTATTGACCTGCTTATTGAAAAAGAAAGAGAGAGTATAAAAATAGAATAGGTTAAAAATTCATTCGAAAAAATCTTTAGATACAAAAAAAAAGGACCTAAACGGTCCTTTTTTTTCTTCATCGAGAAGGAAGTCTTACTTATTGTTGATATACATGGTGACTTCAAAACCAAAACGAATATCACTGTATTCAGGTGTTTCCCATTTCATAGTCTTATCCTCTTCTTTAACGTTAAAATAGATACTGTTGTTATAAATCTACCTAATATGATGCAGTTAGTGTGCCATATTGTTAAAAATATATTTATTTACATAAAAAACAATTAGTTACATAATTTCTAGATAATCGATAAAAAATATTTGGTACCTGTTTTGGTTATAATTAACCAATTTATTGGTCATAATTAACCGATTTTATCAATAAAGAAGGCTATAAATTGCAGATTTACCTTGTGGTTTATGCTAAATTCGCCGCCTTTTTTTACAAGTATTTTTATTAACGCATAGCAATAAGGTGAAAGACTGTGAAGTATAAATTTGCGCATTTCCCTCGTATTGGAATTATTGGAGGTGGTCAATTAGCAAAAATGACTGCTCTTGCTGCTATGAAATATGGTTGCAGTGTTGTGATTTTAGAAAAATTAAAAAAGAGTCCTTCTGAAAATTTAGCTATTGAAACAATATATGGTGATTGGGATGATCCAAAAAACCTACTGGAACTTGCCAAAAAAGTTGATGTCGTTACATTAGAAAATGAATTTGTTGACGCAAAAAGCCTTAGAGTTGTTGAAGAAAATGGGCATATTTTATACCCGGGCTCTACAACAATTGAGTTAGTTCAAGATAAATTAACACAAAAGAAAGTTCTTGGTGAGGCTGGGATATCAGTAATCCCTTTTGTTGAAATTGAATCTCGTGATGATATCGGCCTCCACGCAGAAAAATTTGGCTGGCCAATTATTTTAAAAGCAAGGCGTAATGCATATGACGGCAAAGGGAATGTAACGCTTCATAGTAAAAACGATATTGATTCGGCGTGGACTAAATTAAATGGTGATAAACAAAAATTATACGTTGAAAGCTTTTGTCATTTTAAATCTGAGCTGGCTACGATAGTGACAAGAGATATCAATGGTAAAGTGGCTGCCTATCCCATTGTTGAATCAGTACAAGAGAATCATATTTGCCATATTGTACGAGCGCCCGCAAATATTAATAATGAACTTGCCACTAAAGCGCTTAAGTTGGCAGCTAAAGCTGTAGAAACAATTAATGGAATTGGGGCGATAGGTGTAGAAATGTTCCGCACAAAGGATGATGAAATTATACTTAATGAAATGGCGCCGAGAGTACACAATTCGGGACATTACACCATAGAAGCCTGTGAATGCTCGCAATTTGAAAATCATGTAAGAGCAATTCTTGGTTTACCGCTAGGTTCGACTAGAATGATTACCCCTGCAGCGGTTATGATTAATATACTTGGAGAAAAAGAAGGAAGTGGTTACCCGGCAGGTATTGAAAAAGCATTAAAAATAAACGGAGCTCACATACATATCTATGGAAAAGCAACTACTAATATGAGTCGAAAAATGGGGCATGTAACAGCATTAGGTTCTAGTATTGATGAAGCAGAAAGCTTGGCAAATGCGGCTGCTTCTTTGGTGCATTTTGGAGAACAAAAATGACGCAAGATGATAAAGCATTAATTGGTATTATTATGGGTAGTGATTCCGATTGGAAAACATTGGAAGCAACGACAAAAATTTGTGATGATTTTTCAGTTCCATATGAAGCGCATGTCGTGTCTGCGCATCGTACCCCTGATGATATGTTTGAATATGCAAAAAAAGCACACAAAAAAGGATTAAAAGTAATTGTTGCAGGGGCGGGTGGAGCTGCCCACTTACCTGGAATGGTTGCAAGCAATACGCCGCTCCCAGTTATTGGTGTTCCTATTAAAACAGATTCCTTAAATGGCATGGACTCATTATTATCCATTGTGCAAATGCCTAACGGCGTACCAGTTGCAACGGTGGCAATTGGTGCCGCTAAAAACGCTGGAATACTTGCAATCGAAATCTTAGCTACTAATGATCAAAAATTAATGGACAAACTTATTTCTTATAAAAATGAAATTGCAAATGAATCAAGAAAGAAAGATAAATTAATAAATAATAAAAGTTAATCATTAAGGACTGTTGATTTCCAATTTCTATACAATAGCTTCGCGGCAATATTAAACCCATTAATATGTTCCAACACATCCTTTTCTAGCTTATCTACCGCATTTTTGCCTAGACTTTTCTCCAGTGATGCGCTGTATTCAGGAATTTTATTCCATTCTTCAACTGTGGTTTTTGTAATTTCTTGATGATATTGAGCGCTAAAAACTTTATTGCCATAACTAAGTGACTGAATGGCGCATTGATCGGACTCTGCCAAAACCTGAAAACCTTTAGGGATAGTTTTGACTTCTGCGCTATGCCATTGCAATGTATCCATCGTATCCGGTAAATCACAAAAGAATGGTGACTTTTTCCCCGTTGCAGTTTTTCTAACCGGCAAAACGCCGACCTCGGATTTTTTGCCTGGGCCAACCTCCGCACCAAAAGCATGTGCCAGTAGTTGATGGCCAAGACAAATCCCCATGAAAGGCATGTTTAACTCATCAATTGCTGTTCTTATTAGGGCTATCTCTTTGACCAACCAAGGATATTTATCTTCTTCCCACACATCCATTGGACCACCCATTACCCAGAGAGCGTCAAACTCTTTTAATTCCGGAATTTTTTCACCCTTATCAAGCTCAACTGTATGTAATTGAATACCATCATCATCAAAAAAATTTCTAAAAATACCAGGGTGTTCAACACTAACATGTTGAAAGACAATAATAGATTCAAGCGTCATATATATTTGATATGTGTAAGAATTTAATTTCGTTTAAAAAAAATATACTTATTGGCGCGCCCGAGAGGATTCGAACCCCTGACCTCGGCCTCCGGAGGGCCGCGCTCTATCCAGCTGAGCTACGGGCGCATCGTTATATGAACCTAAACATTTATCAACAATTTGATCTAAATCAAACAAATATCTGTAGCCTGCTATTAATTAAGATCCAGTATAGATTGGCTTACTTATTTTGCAATAACCACAGTTCCCTTGGATAAATACAATGGGTATACTTCGTATCTATAATAACTAGATATGTTGGAACCTTACCCGTAATTACTGCAGAGGATACATTGATGAGTCAAGAACAAGACAAAATATTTTTTAGGAACTTTACGCTCACGCTCGCATTTATTGCGGCGATGATGATAACTTTTTATGTCATAGCAGATATGGTAACGGACGAAGGGGAAAATGCTAAAAAAAATGTGAACACTATAAGTGTAGCAGAATTAACAAAACCTGTTGGGCAAGTAGCAGTAGCTGGTGAAGAACCGGAAGATGCAGTTGTGCAAAATGAAATAATGGCTGATGCATCTGCGGTAGGTAAAAGTATTAATGGTGAATCTGTCTATAACGGTCTTTGTGTAAATTGCCATGGAATTGCAGCGCTAGCAGCAATGATTCCACAAACTGGTGATGCTGCTGCTTGGGAGGCACGTATCAAAAAAGGCATTGATGTTTTATATGCAAATGCACTTAATGGTTATACTGGTGAACTTGGTATGATGCCAGCCAAAGGCGGTAATCCAGCTCTTAGTGATGAAGAGGTAAAAGCAGCAGTTGATTATATAATCAAGCAAGTACAGTAGAATCAATCTATAAAAATTTACTTAAGAAAAACTTAATTTTTTATTCTAGCTTTAAACTGTCCTGATAGGCCTCATCGGAAAGTTTATCCCAAAGCTGATAGCTAGCTCTAAAACTTTCATAAGCATCATAAACCTGCTTGAATCGTGGATTATTTTTCTCGTTTGATAACTTCGTTGCTTCTTCATCAAGCGTCTTTTTTGTTAAATTTTTTAGTTTTGTAAGTACATCATTTGGAAATTTAAGTATTTCTACATTTTTCTTTTTTCTTAGATCAGCTAATGCTTGCTGATTATGGAATTCCATCTGCGCATAAATCCATTCGCTAATTGCCCCTGCTGTGACTTCAACAATCTTTTGTAAATCTTCTGGTAATAAAGACCACTTTGAATCATTGATCATTAATTCAAAAACCGTACCTGGCTCATGCCAGCCTGGATAATAATAGTACCGAGCCGTGCGATCCAACCCTAACCTCATATCATGAAAGGGTGCCACCCATTCAGTGGCATCAATCGCTCCACGCTCCAAAGCAGTGTATATTTCACTGCCCGCCATTAGTACAGGGTTGCCGCCTGCTTTTTTAAAAACTTTTCCGCCCAAACCAGGAATTCGCATTCGAAGTCCTTTGATATCCTCAATCGAATTTATCTTCTTTCTAAACCAACCTCCCATTTGCACGCCCGTATTACCCATTGGGAAAACCATTAAATTGAATGGTTTATATATTTCCTGCCACAGTAAAAGTCCGCCACCATTATATAACCAAGCATTCATTCCTTTTGATGTCATCCCAAATGGAACCGAAGAAAAAAATTGGGCTTCTGGTACGGTTCCTGCCCAATAGTAAGGTGAGCCATGTCCCATTTCGACTGTGCCTTGTGAAACTGCATCAAAAACTTGCAGAGCGGGAACAAGCTCTCCTCCTGCATAGACATCAATATCTAACCGACCATTGCTCATTTTACTAACTTCATTAGCAAACCTTTCAGCGCCTTCCTGAAAAATTGGGAAATTGGCTGGCCAAGTTGTAACCATTTTCCATTTAAAAAAAATTTCAGAATGATCGGTTGTCTTCGTTTGATTCTTTTCTGTTTTATCGCTGCATGCTGAACTAAATACAATAAGTAATAGATATAAAAAAATTGAGTACTTCTTCATTTTGTTTCCTTATTATAAATCTACTAATTAGACTGGCTGAAGATTGGCATATGATGCGACCAACCATTTGCTTCCTGCTTTTTCAAAATTAACCTGTATACGCATATGGCTTCCGTTCCCCTCAAGATTAAGAATAACACCTTCCCCAAACTTTGCATGTGATACGCGTTGGCCAAGCGTTAATTGGCCATCTTTACCGCTTGGTTTAGTTCCTTCATTTCTAAACAGTGATTCTGTAACGCTTCCGCCTAATCTAATCTCAGATAATAATTCAGCTGGAATTTCATTGATAAACCGTGAAGGCTGAGGATAATAATCTGAGCCATGTAAACGTCGAAACTGTGTGTATGTTAGTGTTAGTGTTTTTTTTGCTCGGGTAATACCCACATAACAAAGTCTGCGTTCTTCTTCTAACTGTTTCAAATCGTTACTGCTACGTTGGTGCGGAAATAATCCTTCTTCCATTCCGACAAGATAAATTGATGGAAATTCGAGGCCTTTAGCAGAATGTAATGTCATTAGGTGAACACAGTTTGATTTATCGCCAGCTTGTGTCTCTCCTGATTCAAGTGCAGCATGCGCAAGAAATGCTTGCATGGCATTCATTTCTTCTGACTCTTCATCATCACCAACCTCAAACTCACTTGCGGCTTTGACAAGTTCTTCAAGATTCTCAATTCTTGCCAAACCTTTCTCGCCTTTTTCCTTTTTAAAATGATTAATTAACCCGCTTAATTTAATGATCCCATCTACTTGTTTATCTAACGTTAGCTCTGATGTTGTCAAAGACATCTTTTTAATCAATCTTATGAATTCCTCAAGAGAATTTATTGCTCTCGCGCTCAAGAGTTTATGCTCAATAATATAAAATGCTGCTTTCCACAATGAACAATTATCATTTTTAGCAATGGCGCGTAATTCTTCAACAGTTTTGTTGCCGATACCACGTGTTGGGGTATTAATAATACGCTCAAATGAAATATCATCATCTTGAAATGTAGCGATACGAACATAAGCAAGTGCGTCTTTAATTTCCATGCGTTCATAAAATCGAACACCTCCATATACTCGATATGGAATCTTTGATCTGAGTAACGCTTCTTCTAAAACTCGTGACTGCGCACTAACACGATATAAAATAGCATGATCACTAAAAACAATACCTTGTTCTGGCGCTTTTTTTATTTGATCGACAACATAACGCGCTTCGTCAGTTTCGTTATAAGCCATATAAATACCAATAGGCTCACCTTCTTCGCCGTCTGTCCAAAGATTTTTCCCTAAACGTGCGCTATTATTCCCGATAAGTTTATTAGCAGCATTTAGAATTGTTGTGGTTGATCGATAATTTTGTTCCAATTTTAATAATTTTGTATTTTTAAAATCTCGTTCAAATGCCTGCATGTTTTCAACGCGTGCGCCGCGCCAGCTATAAATAGATTGATCATCATCGCCAACAGCGAACAAGGTATTATCATTGCCTACAAGTAATCTAAGCCATTTGTATTGCAATTCATTCGTATCCTGAAATTCATCAACCAAGATATGATTAAATCTCTGTTGATAGTATGCGCGGATTGATCCTTTCTCATTAAATAACTCATAAGTTCGTAGTAGAAGTTCTGCGAAATCAACCGCGCCTGAACGTTCACAAGTTTGTTGATAGATTTTATATATTTGTACCATTTGTGCTGTTGTAACATCGCCTTCATCATTAATATTTTCAGGCCTCAATCCTTTGTCTTTCTGTGCATTGATATACCATTGCGCTTCTTTTGGTGGGTATTGTGATTCGTCTAGCATCATTGCGCGGATAGTCCGGCGTATTGTTCTATATTGATCTTCGCTATCTAATATTTGGAAATTTTCCGGTAAATTGGCATCTTGCCAATGGGCGCGCAGTAATCGATGACAAAGTCCATGAAATGTGCCAACCCACATACCGCGTATCGATTGTCCCAGAAGGCTTTCAATTCGAGAGCGCATCTCAGCTGCTGCTTTATTCGTAAAGGTAACGGCTAAAATACTTTGAGGACTTGCCTCGCCTGTTGCAATATACCAAGCGATTCGATGCACTAATACGCGTGTCTTACCGCTACCCGCGCCTGCTAAAATCAGTAAATTGCCAGAAGATGCGCCAACTGCATCGCGTTGGCTTGCATTTAGTGAATCGAGTACGTGGGATACATCCATAGGTTTAATTCTACTTTAATGTATCACACTATTAAATTAATGCTGTCACAATTAATCTGGATGCTAGAATATGTCGTTTTTTTACTAGAAAAATATAATTTGTTATGACAACTAACGATTCAACATTATTAGAAGATCAAGACCGCCTCGTAAATATAATAGATTCCGTCTTATCTCGATCAAAAAAAATGGGGGCAACAGATGCTGAAGCCGATATTGGCGCCGGTATCGGACTGTCTGCCAACGTTCGTAAAGGCGTGATCGACAAACTCGAATATGAACGTGAAAAAGGATTAAGTATCACGCTTTATATAGATGGTAAAAAAGGTAATGCGAGTAGTTCTGATTTTAGTGATAGTGCATTAAATAATGCTGTAGAAGCTGCTTTTAGTATTGCAAAACATGCAAGTCATGATAAACATGCTGGCTTAGTTGAAAAAAAACTGATGGCAAAAAATATTGCTGATTTAGATTTATATCATCCATGCTCCATATCACCTGAAGCTGCGATTGAACTTGCAATTGAATGTGAACAATCTGCGTTTGATTGCGATAAACGTATTTCAAATTCCGATGGTTCTGTAGTAAGTACTTATTCGGGAATAAATCTTTACGGGAATACTAATGACTTTGTTAATGGTTGGCATTGGTCAAGCCATACAATTGATTGTACAGTAATCGCAGAAGACAGTAACGGTATGCAGCGGGATGGTTGGTATAGTAAAGCCTGTGACTTTAATGACTTACAATCAATAAAAGACATTAGTAAAGAAGCGGCAAGAAGGGCAACAACCCGGTTAGGAGCGCGTAAACTTTCTACCCGTGAAGTACCTGTTATTTTTGAGGCACCCGTTGCCTCTGGTCTTTTCTCTGCATTCATTACGGCAATCTCAGGGGCGAGTTTATATCGTCGTGCCAGTTTTTTACTTGATAAAAAAGATAAACAAGTTTTTGCAAATCACATCAATATAACTGAAAACCCACATATGAAAAAAGCACTTGGTAGTGC
>CAJWQR010000018.1 GCA_913045195.1 uncultured Legionellales bacterium
GAATTCCGTGCAGGGGCTAAAGCACGCTATACCGATAATGATGATATTGATGTGAATTTGGCCGGGACAGATTTTCGAATTCCCCATGCCAGCGATGACAGCGTCTATGGGGGTTATGTTGGGGTTAACCTGCGGGTTGCCATTAAAGAAAAAATTAATTTAGTTGCTGATATTGAACATGGCAGAGCTGGTGGCGGGGAAGAACATATTGCGGCAATGTTAAAACTTGAGGGATGGTTTAATTAAAATAAACGTCTTGAGATGGTGAAGGATAACATGTCTGATATTAAAACATTTCAACTTACAAATAATACTTATCCTAGACAAGTAATAACTTTTCCTATACTTTCTAATCGCTTTTATGATTAAAAATATCTCAAGGAAAATATAATGAAACAAAAAAATAAATTTAGTTCGTTGACTACTACACTAAGTGGTAGCTTTATTATGAGTCTAGCACTAGTAATGATTTCAAATGCAACTGAAAATCCCTTTGAAGCTACCTCGCTAAGTAGCGGCTATGTAGTAGCAGATGGACATAATCCTACGGAGCATGATCAAGATAACCAAACGGAGCATGATCAAGATAACCAAGCGGAGCATGATCAAGATAACCAAACGGAGCATGATCAAGATAATTATAAGCAACATAAATGTAACGTCGATAAGGGACAAAACTGTAACGAACCTAGTTGGTAATACACCAGGTTCCATTTATGGTGTCGCCTCGGGACTAATTTGGTAATGAAAAGAACTCAAATTCCGCAATAAATCAGGCAAAACAACTGGCACGAAAAATTAACAACCCAACAGAGCAACTAACCGCTTTAACAATTCTGCTGGATACCCAGAATGATCTTAAAAATAAGACATGGCAAACAGAATCTGTACAGCACATCATTAATATTATTGACCTCACACAAGAGATATGGAAAATAAAATTTGAGCGCTAACCGTTGCTGCCATTGCGTCTTCGCAGGCTTAGTTATCTACGTTTATAAACTATTTTAGCTTAATTCTTGCATATTACAGTTAATTGTTGCGATGCAGTATTAATCGTCTATAACAATCATCAAAGCTGTGGGAAAAATTCATATTTCTTGATATCCTGACAGGCGTGTACATGGGGCAAACCCGCTTACACAAGAGAGGAGAGAATGATAAATCCTCATAAATTAAATTATAATTAATTATAAAATAATAAATCCTAACTGGATGAGGTTAATCTATATGAATAATATAAAAAAACTCACATCAGTACTGGGTGCAGTCATACTTACTTTAGGGATGGGCCAGGCATTTGCAGCTGAAACACTCTACGGCAATATGAGCACTGTCACACAAGACATGCTTGATAACGCCGCAGGTGATGCAAACAACTTTCTCCACACTAACGGTAACTACGACCAAACCCGTTTTTATCCTGCGTCACAAATTAATCGCGGAAACGTCGATGGTTTGAAACGTGCATGGTCATTTAAAATGGAAGTCGTTGATTCATTGGAAACATCTCCAATCGTTGTCAATGGTACGATGTATGTAACTTCTTCTTTTAACCATGTCTATGCGCTCGATGCTGCTACTGGTAAACAAAAATGGCACTACAAACATAAGATGGGTCCTATTACCACTTATTGTTGCGGACCGAATAACCGTGGAGTTTTCCCTTATGAAGGCATGCTCTATTTGGGAACCTTGGACGCGAAGTTGGTTGCCCTTAACGCAAGCACTGGTAAAAAAGTTTGGGAAACCCAAATTGCTGACCCAGAGCTTGGTTACAGTGAAACCATGGCACCAACAGTTGCTGATGGAAAAGTTCTTATCGGTACCAATGGTGGTGAATATGGTATTCGCGGTTTCGTAAAAGCTTATGATGCGAAGACTGGTAAACTACTATGGCACTTCCATAGCATCCCAGAAAATTCAGTTGGTGTTTGGGCTGAAAGAGATGCGACCGGTTTACACATGCATCGTGACATCGCTGCAGAAAAAGCTGCGCTCAAGAAATTGGGTGACCCATACAAAACTCTTGGTGGTGGCGTATGGCAAAATATGGCTATCGACCGTGATAACGGAAGAGTTTATTTTGTAGCTGGTAACCCTTCGCCTGACCTTTATGGCGCAATCCGTCCTGGAGACAACCTTTACACTAACTCACTTGTTTCAGTTGATCTTGATACAGGGGAAAAACGTTGCCATTTCCAATACATCGCACATGATGTTTGGGATTTGGACGCGGTAAGTCCTCCTATTCTCGTTCCTGTTACAGACAATGATGGTCAAACTGTAAAAGGTGTCCTGCATGGCGGAAAGACAGGTTATGTTTATGTACATCGTGCATCTGACTGCAGCCTGATTCGTCATTCTGAACCAATGGTTTCACAAGAAAATCGTTGGGTTCTTCCAACCAAAGCTGGTGAACGTATGTTACCTGGCGCAAATGGTGGTGTTGAATGGTCGCCAATGGCAACTGACCCAAGTCAGAGCATGGTTTATGCCATCAACCTTCATCAGCCAATGACTTATCATGTTGAAGCATCTCCTTACCCTGGTGGTAAACTATGGTTAGGCGGGGCTTTCAAAGTTATTCCATCTGAAGAACAATTTGGTAATGTCACAGCGGTTAACTACAACACCGGAGCAATCCAGTGGAAGGTTAAAACTCAGCAGCCAATGATTGGCGGTATTTTAGCTACCGGCGGCGGTTTAGTTTTTACTGGTGAAGCTAATGGGCTTTTCAAAGCCTATAACTCAACCACCGGTGAATTAATGTGGCAAGACCAAACTAACGCTGGTGTTAATGCGCCTCCTTCATCTTATAATGTTGGTGGTTCACAATACATCGTTGTTGGTTCTGGTGGTAATGCACAAATTAATTCAAAACGTGGTAATGAAATTATTGCCTACAGAGTGAAATAATTTTTACAACGTGCATTAATAAACGGCCACCTTAGGGTGGCCGTTTTTTTAATTATCATTAATAATTGAACGATACTAGTTTAAAACTAGTCAAAATATAAAAATAAGGAATTTATTATGTTCCAGAAATATATCATCACGACATTATTCGCTTTGTTTTTTTTCACGACACTATCTGCACAAGAAGCTGAGTCTGTAGCAATGAATGAAAAAATCAAAGGTAAGATTCAAATATGTGTCTCATGTCATGGTGAGCAAGGGGCAACAATAATGCCTGTATATCCGATTCTTGCCGGACAGAATTTTTATTACACTTACGTTCAATTAAAAGACCTAAAATCAGGTTATCGTAAAAATGAAATTATGGCTGCGATGGTTCAGGATTTAGAGAAGGATGAAATGAAACTACTCGCGGGTCATTTTTCTGAACAAGCTTGGCCAGAAACTAAGCATAAATCCGATGCAGGAAAAACAGACATCGCAAAAATGGCTATTGATGCGGGTCAATGTGTCCAGTGCCATCGTGGTGGTTTTGAGGGTGAAAGCCGTAACCCCAGATTATCCGGACAAAATTATGAATACCTGAAAAAAACAATGCTTGATTTTAAAAACAAGGTTCGTACAAATTCAGCTGCAAAAAGTTCATTATTTGCTACATTTAGTGATGAACAGATTGATGCATTAGCAGATTACCTGGCAGGTTTTACACCTTAAGTAACAAAACTCTGGTTAATTAAATAATTAAGGTTGTAGCAATTTAACAATTCCGTAAAAGAAGTTTTCTTCTGCGATCATCAGCGCAGTCATGCCTCGGTTGTCTTTTAATGTGGCATCTGCACCTAATTTTAAAAGAATTTCAACGGCTTCAGTTTTCCCATAACCCGCTGCCCACATCAACGAAGTTAAATTATTTTCGGACTGACGATTTATATCCGCACCATGCTCAACTAACATCTGAATAATCTCAACATTACCTTTTGCTGCAGCATAATTCAGTGTTGTCTTGCCCAAATGATCTTCGACACTGACATCAGCGTAAAACTTAAGAAGAGTTTTT
Source organism: uncultured Legionellales bacterium (assembly GCA_913045195.1). Lineage (GTDB taxonomy): Bacteria > Pseudomonadota > Gammaproteobacteria > Eutrophobiales > Eutrophobiaceae > UBA11869. Next base: position 3,977 of record CAJWQR010000018.1, read on the forward strand.
ACGATTGATGGGTGTCCGGCAAATACAGCCTCCATTAGTGCTGAAGTATTTTTCACGCTAAGTTTACTAATATTAGCGTTATTATTAATGAGATAATCGACAATATCTTCATGCCCGCCTGAGGCAGCATTCATTAAGGCAGTCTCAGCATTAGTGTTAACCATATCAACACTGGAGCCCTTCTCAACTAGTAATTTTACAATATCCAAATTGCCTGCTCTGGTTGCAGAAATCAATGCTGTATTACCAAATCTATTTCGTGCTTTTACCGATGCGCCCTCTTCGAGGCGTTGTCTTACCCTATCGATATCGCCATCTTTTGCTGCAGCAATAAGGGATAAATTAAGTTCTCGAAACTCAATTGCATCATACTCATCGATTGCAAAAACTAGCGTCGCAAAAGAAAATATAGTCAGCGTAAAAAATATTCTAAATAACATCATGATTATGGTCTTCCATTAAAATTATAAGGCTTCAAGTTGTCTATCAAGATCTGTGAGCTTCTTTTCAAGCTCTAGCATATCCCATCCATTTTCCAAATAAAGGAGCATCAGTTTATCTATTTTTTCTAATAGTTGTCGCTCAAGCTCCTCAGTACTCCAATCATTTTCCGCATATAGAAAAATCAAATCTTCTGTGCCCGCAATAGAACGTCTTAATCTAAACTCAATTTCATCCGTGACATGGTCAGCGTTAATACTAATTTCAACTGGTTCAATAGTACCGGCTTCCCCAACATCCTCGTCACTAGAGCACCCTTGTATGAAAAAAAATATAGAAACTAGACATAAGATTGAACCACGCATTTAACTAACCTCTTCTTGGAAAAAAATAAATTTAAGTTTAAAAAGATATAATTCTATGTTCTTATACCCAAATATTATAAAGACAGTAACTAAAATAATAAAGAGGTAAAAAAATATGGTAGTACATTTTAAAAAATATTTATTCATTTCTTTCTGTCTTATAAATTTATTTGGGTGCAACAGAACGCCTACAGGTGTACGACCAGTCTCAGATTTTGATATTCATAAATATCTTGGAATATGGTATGAAATAGCGCGACTTGATCATAGCTTTGAGAGGGATTTAATTGAGGTTTATGCCAATTATACCCTTCGAGATGATGGCGGCATAAAGGTTGTAAATCGCGGCAAAAATAATGATAACGGGAAATGGAAAGAAGCTATTGGTAAGGCTTACTTTATTAATGAAAAAAATATTGGAAGCCTAAAAGTTTCTTTCTTCTGGCCATTCTATGGTGGGTATCATATAGCAAAGTTAGATAAAGATTATTCGATGGCGCTTATCGTTGGCCCCAACCTAAACTACGCATGGATATTGTCCAGATCAGAAAACCCAAGTATGGAATTATGTGAAGAATATTTTGCGGCGGCTTCTCAGTTAGAAATTAAAAAAAATAAGTGGATCAAAATTAGAAGTTGCATATAACTACTCAATCAAGGCAATTCTATTAATACTTGTTCTAGATTTTTTCTAAGAGTTTTGGGGGTCTCTGCAGGATAACCATACCAAATCAATCCGATAATATTTTCTGATTTTCTATCGATCCAGGTAATGTCATAACATCGATCATCTTGAGTAACCGGTCCAGTTGACCATTTCGTTCCGACGCCATTACTCCAGAGATAAAGCATAAGGTTCTGTATAACACAACAACATGCGGCATAGTCTTCTCGATAAAGAATATCGTCTTCTGATCTTTGACATGTCACAATTAACCAACCTGGAATATCTAGCCAACGTCTATATTTCTCCTCTGCGCTGTCCACTCCCTTTGTGCTTACCATCATTGCTCTATTCAATTCACAAATATTACAAATTGTCTCTTTACCTAAAAGGTAAAAACGCCATGGCTCAGTCAGATGATGGTTTGGTGCCCAACAGGCTATTTTGATTGCCTCTTTAATTAGAGTATTGTCTGGAATTTTGTTTGGGATGAAATTATGAATTGTGCGTCTTGATATAATCAAATCTTGAAGATATGTAGGTTGATTAGTCATATAGCGATTAATTCTATCCCGAAAAATGTTTTAATCAATATAAAAAAGATGCAGAATTACACAACCTACTAGGTAACATGACAGGTCATGCACGATCTATTTTAGAAACTACACTAACTGAAGTTGTTACTGCTGAAAATATATCTCTAGATGATTAATGATGAAATTAAAAACTATATATAATCTTCTATATATTCTATTTCTAACATTTTTTGCCTATGCCACTGTTAATGCTGGTGATGATGGGCCATTCAGACCGCCAGGCCGTTTTGTGAATATTGGATTCCAGACTATGTACATTGATTGCATGGGAAATAAATCTCCAACCGTCCTGATAGATGTAGGTATTGCAGGATCATCGGCAAATTGGTACAAAATAGCACAAACACTATCTAATGATGTTCGGACATGCCTCTATGATAGAGCAGGATATGGTTGGAGTGATCCAGGAAGAGGTGAGAGAACAACTGCAACTATCGTTCATGAACTTAATCTGTTGATTAACAAAGCTGAAATTCCTGGCCCTTTTGTTCTGGTTGGCCACTCTTTTGGCGGATTTACAGCTCGTTATTTGGCTGCCAAGTTTCCAAAAAATGTAGTGGGTTTAGTGCTAGTTGATTCGTCCCATCCAGAACAAATATACCGACTTTCCGCATTAGACAAAGCAAAACAAAAACCACTTGTAACGGGACGCAATAATCTCGCTCCTGAGGATTTCTCAGAATTTCAAAGAAAATGGTACTTTTTAAATTCCAGTCGAAAAGCAACCTTTGCGCAAATGGATGAACTAAAATATTTTAAAGAAAGTGCCTATCAAGTTAAACATTCGGGACCAATAAAAGATATACCGGTAGCTGTTTTATCAAGAGGAATCGGACAACTACCAGAACTGAATGGAGTCTCTCTTGAGAATGAATGGCAAGATATGCAAAAAGATCTTCTGAAACTTAGTAGAAATAGTTGGCAGTTAATTGTTGCCGATAGCGGCCATGAGATACATAAGGAAGCACCCAATCATGTAGTCGAAAACATCTTGAAAGTGGTCAACAAATCAAAAAATAGTGCTAAATAGTGGAAAATAATTCCAATGAAAAATCTGAAGAAATTCTCTCCAGACTAAATTCAGAGACATCAAAAACTTTCTGGATAGAATTATTACCTTTCTTTGCAAAAGGTATGGTAATTCACGTATCTCATAGCCTTGATTTGATAGAGGTTGCATATCAATTATCCAAAGATAATAAGAAACAAATAGAAGAATGGATGGAAAATAAATTAATATCGAAAGTAACTGATGAATTAGCAACGACATGGCATGAGAATAATATGCTTGTTTGGACTGTCGTTATAAAGCCTTGGGTTCTTGTGCAGCCTGTCGTTGATTAATTTTTATAACTAAAAAGTAAAACAAAGTATATGTTGCTTTAGGCTTTTTTTATTTTCCAAGCTGTCGGTAATCGGCCTTGAACTGTAAGAGATAAACAAGAGCCGATAATAAAAATAGCGCCAATACCAGAGCCAATATCTGGTAACTCATTCCACCCAATCCAACCGAATAATGTCGCCATAAATACTGTTACGTAAGTAAATGGCGAAACCGTTGAGGCTTCATTATTTGTAAATGCATAGGTCAACAATGTTTGCCCGCATGTTGCACATATACCTGCTAATATCATAATCGATAAATCAAAAATAGTAGGTGTTTGCCAAAACCATATCATCGCAATACCGGAATAGAACGTAGAAAAGATACTAAAATAAAATACCGTGCGTATAACAGGCTCAGTACTAGCCATATAACGTATAAGTATTTTTGCGCATGCAATAAAGAAACCTGAGCAGAGTCCAATAATAGCAACGTAGGTAAACATAGACGTACCAGGTTTTAAAATAAGTATTACGCCAATAAACCCTATTATTAAAGTAAAAAAGATTCTTGGGCTTATTCTTTCATTAAGAATTGGAACCGCTAATATAGCAATAAATAAAGGAGACGTAGCATTTAATAGCGTAGCTTCAGATAAGCCTATGTTCGTAATTGCGAAATATAAACATGTCATTGCGGAAATACTGATAAGGCCACGAAAGACATGCAGATGAAAAATTGATGTTTTTACAAACGAAATCCCGCGGAGAAGAATAAATGGAATAATAATGATTAAACCTATAATACTTCTAAGAAAAACTAACTGTATTGTTGGTAATTCAGATGATGTGGCTTTAATGCAGGTTACCATAACAGCAAAAAAGCAAGCAGAAAAAAAAGCAGGGAGAAATCCATGTATTAAGTATCGTTTATTAAAATTCATGTATTTACTCTAGTAACATTTTTAAGAGGTAGATTGAAACTTAACTGGCTATAAAAAATATAATTATATAATATTAAACAAACTGGAACAGTTCTGAATACATAAATAATCATATTAGAACAAATATAACCTGAAATGGAGCTAGCGATGTTAGAGGATATTTTCAAAATGCAGTTAGAACTCAATGACTATGTTTTTAAAAAAAATAATCTTAAGAACAAATCGGGTAATGACTTAAATATGCAATCAATTATAGTTTCTGCAGAAAAAGAAGAAATGATGGTAAATGATTTGCCTAATGAATGGCTAGTCAATTATTCAAAAGCAATAAAAGAAGAATTATTAGAGTTAGATGATGAATTATTATGGAAATGGTGGAGCAAAGATAAGATTGATATGCAGAATATACGCGTAGAATTAATCGATATTTTACATTTTCTAGTTTCAGCCATGATGTGTGCTGGATTGAATGCAGAGAAAGTATTTGATATTTATCGACAAAAACACGCCATTAATATAAAACGGCAAGATACAGAATATAGTAAAAAAATAAAAACAGAAGATGATAATAAAGAAATTAAATAACGAGAACTATAAATATATTAGTAAATATTTGAGAAATATAAATTAGAGTGAAAAAATTATGAATGAAATAAATGAAACGCAAAATAATGCAGAAAGCATTGTTATCTCTCAGTCTGTTGCTATTTTAATTGATGGCAACAATATAGAGCGAAGTATTCATACAGAGGCAAATGACACTAATACGATGCTTAATTTTGATATATTAATTCCAAAATTATTAGTTAATCGCGGTTTAAGTCGTCTTGTCTATTTTCGTGAAGGGAAACATATTTCAAATAAACTTCAGGAACGTCTACATAATTTCTACCATGGTTCTGTAAGACCATGCCATAAAAGTGCTGATATACCACTATCAATCAACGCGATTCAAGTTGCTAATAAAGTTGATACCATTATCATTATGTCGGGTGATTCAGACTACATCGAGCTTTTACGCCACCTAAAATCAGAAGGTGTGCGTGTAGAAATCGCAGCAGTTGAGAGTACAACTTCTAGATTAATTATTGAAGAAGCTGATCACTTCCATGAAATTACAAAAGGTGATTGGTTCACGCTGCCCGTAAAAAAAGTATCAAAACGACATAACAATATGCGCAATGTAAAAGACAACACCAAGAAGTGATACATTATTTGAATACCGGGTAAAATACATCCCTCTTCGTCTATATTGTATATCCTCATCAACGTTTTTTAACCCTTCTGAATGAATATATCTGCCAATACAAAGCAAGACTAATGCAACAAAGCTAAAAACTACCAGCTCTTTCTGAAAAAAAAGAATAATAGGGATAATAACAGCTAAAGATATGCTTTCTACGAAATTACCATGGCATCGAATTGCGCGAGCTAGCTCTTCATCTCCTCCCGACTCTAACAATATTTTTTTTTCTCGCCTTAATTGAATAACCCTTAGTATTAAAACTCGATTCCAAATAATCAAAAAAATTATGCACAGCAAAAAACCAATTTCAAAAAAAGGATATAGAATTTCATTAATTTGATTGTACATATCAAACTCCAAATAGTTTTTATAATTCTAAATTAAGCTTATCAAATTGCGCCGCTATCTATGAGTATTTTATATATTTTCTCTGCCATAAAATAATAACCTTCCTTATTAGGATGAATAGAATCAGATTTTAATGATTTATCGCCTAAAATATCAGGAATTAAATCCTCAATAAAAATAATACTCATTGAAGTAGCAATTTCCTCATAAATATCAAACGAAGATAAAAATAGACCTGGTTTTGGGACGCCAAGTAAAATAACAGGAATACCCCTATCTAAAGATAACTGAATCATGCTACGTATATTCGATTCCATGTCTTTCATATCCATTTTACGTAGCAAATCATTTCCGCCATGACAAAGAATCATTAACTGAGGATGGTGCTCGTCTAAAACATTGGGTAATCGCTTTAGGCCTTGTTTGGAGATTTCCCCGGAAATACCTGCATTGATTACTTTTAGTCCTGTTAATGCTTCGAGTACTACTGGATAACTATCAATTTTAGAAACATTGTATCCATAAGTGAGACTATCGCCAAAAGCAAGTATTACAGAATCATTTGACAATGGAGATAAAGAAGAAGTCTTCTCTCCGCACCCACTAATTATTAAAATAAAAACACTTAAGAAAAAAAAGTATTTATTTTTGTTAACACTTAACATGATGAACACAAAAATAACAAATATATCCATTCATCACTATATTTTATTTACTTTTTCTTTATCTTTCTTTTAAACTCATCGGTATGGCCATAAAATTACCAAAATCATTGTTATGGATTTCAGGGCCTACTGTGGAAGCCTTATTAAAATTCTATGACTACCCTCACCCAAAAAAAACGGGTGAAATTATCGAGGGATATGATAAAGGTCACGCACTAAGAACTGCAAAAATGTGTGCTGCCGTTGCTAGGAATTTGGGTCATGACGAAAAAGTTGTATGTAACTATCAAATTGCTTGCTTGCTTCATGATTTAGGTCGCGCTGGCCTTGATGAAAAATTATTTGGCAAAATATGGTCATGGGCCAGCGCTCATGAAATACCAACACGACCTTTAGAATGGCGTGAAAAATATCCGGAAACAGAATATGGAAAAGAAACTGAAGCATTCTGGGATATGTACTGTTCACAACTTCAAGAGATTGGAGTTAAAAATACTGATTGGGCAAAAGAACAAATAGAAATGCGGTTAGGTTATGCAAGGCGTTTTAACAAACAAATTAAAAATATTAAACCAAAACTTAAAAAACTTGGCATAGAATGGTCTGATTGGATGGAAAAAGTAATATTATACTATTACTACCCAGAAAAAATGGATAATGCGCCTGACTGGACGCGGAAGTTCGGTGAAATTCTTGTCGCGTGCGAACAATTAGAAGCATACAGTAATAGAACGCGCGGAAAAGATTATTATAACCGTGGTAATGAGAGTTTTATACAAGCATTCGATTACCTAGAAAGCCTTAAGAAAAAAAGATTAATTAGTGGAAGTGTATTATCTGCTCTCCGTAATTTAATCGCTGATGGTTTATTTGATGATATTCTCAAGGATGCGCGCAATGGAAATATTTCAAAAGAAGAATTAAATTATTTAAGATCAATTAATACTGAGGATTATGTATGTCTGTCATAACAAAACAATTCTCACTGGATATGCAAGGTGATAGTCAAGTAAGAAATATTACAGAACAAATATCAAACATACTTTCTGAATCAGAAGTAAATAAAGGTATTGTTACAATATTTATAAAACACACAACTGCTTCAATAATGATTTTTGAAGACGAGCCTGGCTTAAGAAAAGATACAAAATCAATTTGGGAAACATTAATACCTGTTAATCAGAAATGGAAACACAATACTCTAAATGCAGGTGAAGATAATGGCCATAGCCATTTACGTGGACAAATTCAGGGTCAATCATTGACAGTGCCTTTTTTAGAAAAAAAACTTACACTCGGGACTTGGCAACAGATAGTAGTAATCGATTTTGATACTCGTGCTAGAACACGTGAAATTATCATGCAAATAGTCGGCGAATGATATCTAACTATTTCATAAATATTTGAAGCAATTCATTCAGATAACGTTGCCCCTCTAAAGAGGGTTTTAGCTCCGTCTTTTGACAATTAAGTAACCTTCTTTTTTTGGCAAGCCTCAACTCTTTCTCTATATTTTTTACAGGTAATCCAGTTCTTTCTGAAAAAAGACTTATTGGAACACCATCAGTTAAACGTAATGCATTCATCATAAATTCAAGCGGAATCTCATCACTGGTTAAAACCTTTTTTTCAGTAATAACATCTCCGTAACCGGCTAATTCAATATAACGTTTTGGTATTTTATGGCGAGTAAATCTTTCAATCTGGCCATGAGCAACATTAGTTATTTTACTGTGTGCGCCAGCGCCAATTCCAAGGTAATCGCCAAACTGCCAATAATTTATATTATGGATTGATACACGATTATCCCTTGCATAAGCGGATATTTCATACTGCCTGAAATTATTATCTTGAAGAAATATTTGCCCCTGCTCCTGTATAGACCAAACAAGGTCATCATTAGGTAGTCGCGGTGGATTCGAACTAAATACGGTGTTTGGCTCAATTGTCAACTGATACCATGAAATATGTGTGGGCAATTGATCAACTGCTTGTTTTAGATCTGCTAATGCATTGTCAACTGTTTGATTTGGCAAACCAAACATCAAATCCAAGTTAATATTTTCAAAACCAGATTGCTTGCTGAGCTCAATTGCTTTTCTCGCTTCATTAGAGTTATGTATTCTTCCTAATAAAGCCAATGATTTATTGTCAAAACTTTGTATGCCTAGAGACAACCGATTAATACCTACCGCTCTATATTCAAGAAACTTCTCTGCATCCACCGCCCCAGGGTTTGCTTCTAATGTTATTTCTATATTTAAATTAAGATTTAGTCGGGCACGTATCGAACTAAGTAATCGATCCAATGACTCAGGTAAGAATAAACTTGGAGTTCCTCCTCCAATAAATATACTATTGATTGTCCTTCCCCGCACGCGGTAAAGTTCAACTTCAAGATCATTTATTAGAGCATCAATATAACTTTTCTCGTCAAATCCAGATATTGGCACTTCATGTGAATTGAAATCACAATAAGGACATTTCTTTATGCACCAAGGAAGATGTATATAAAGCGAGAGAGGTGGTGTCTGATGTAATATTAGCATCAAAATATTTTTTATTAGCTATTTAATTTTGCTTAACTTTTCAACTAATTTTCTTAATGCTTGACCACGATGACTTAATTGATTTTTTGTATCGTCTGATAACTCGGCAGAAGTACACTGATACGTTGGAATATAAAAAATCGGATCATAGCCAAATCCATTTTCCCCTTTTGGCTCTGTAATAACATGCCCCTCCCAAACCCCCTCTACAATTATTGGGTTTCTATCTGTTGCGTGTCTTAAAAAAACCATTGAACAAACAAATCTTGCTCGACGAGCTTCTTTGTCTAATAGCTTTATATCTTCGATAAGTTTATTTAAATTATCTTCATCATTAGCATCAAGACCTGCATAACGTGATGAAAAAATACCAGGCCGGCCTTCAAGCGCATAGACTTCAATCCCAGAGTCATCTGCAATAATAGGGTGCTGAGTATATTCAGCTGCATTACGTGCTTTTATTAATGCATTTTCTAAAAATGTTGCTCCTGTCTCATCCGCCTCGATAACATCAAATTTGGATTGTGGGACTATTTGAAATGCGGTATTACGAAGTAATGTGTTTATTTCTCTTACTTTATGTAGATTATTACTTGCTAAAACAATTTCTTCTTTTGCTAATATCACTACCTTAATGCGTCATTCTGGTATTTGAATAATTCGGTTATTCCTTTTTTAGCCAACCCTAACATGCCTTCTAATTCCTCATATGTGAATGGACGTTTTTCTGATGTCCCCTGAATTTCAATGAAGTTATTTTCATTATCCATAACAACATTCATATCAGTATCGGCAGTTGAATCTTCTGTGTAATTTAAATCCAGCAATGCCTTGCCATCGTTAATACCTACAGAAACAGAGGCTATCTTACCTTTGATTGGGTTATCCGTAATTAAACCATCGGAGATGGCTTTATTAACAGCGTCATTTAATGCGACATACCCGCCGGTAATTGAAGCAGTTCGTGTGCCGCCGTCTGCCTGAATGACATCACAATCAACAACGATCGTATTTTCGCCTAACAAATTCATGTCGATGGTAGTACGAAGTGAGCGGCCTATTAATCGTTGGATTTCCATTGTCCGTCCTCCCTGCTTATGCTGTGCTGCTTCACGTCGCATACGTGAATCCGTTGAGCGTGGTAACATCCCATATTCAGCGGTTATCCAGCCAGTCTCCTTACCACGTAAAAAGCTAGGCACGCCAGCCTCAATACTGGCATTGCAAATAATCTTAGTTTTGCCGAACTCAATCAATACCGAACCCTCTGCATAGCAAGTAAAATCCCTCGTTATAGTAATGGGCCTGAGTTGATCTAATGAACGTCCATCTGAGCGCATAAAAGCCTCCTGTTAAAAAGTGCTGTATTATAACGATAAAATACCTCTACGTATTTCCCCCAATAGTAACGAAACGTTACTATTGGTAAACAACTATTATATGACAAGAAGGATATCTCAATGATTCATAGCATGACAGCCTACGGCAGGGCCGAAGATTCTAATAATAATAATTCAATCTCGTGTGAAATTAGAAGCGTAAATCATCGCTACTTAGAGTTGTCGATTCGTCTGCCAGAAGAATTAAGACCTATTGAACAAAAAATTCGTGAACAAATCTCTGATAAATTAAAACGAGGAAAAATAGACTGTAATATACGTATTGAACAGCATAATATTCATAATGAAATGCTATCGATTAATGATGATTTATTAAAAAAAGTAATTGGGCTGGCAGAAAAAACAAATATAGATTTAACCGCCTCTTCACCTTTAAATGCACTTGATTTATTACGCTGGCCGGGAGTTCTGGAAAAGAATATTCTTGATCCTGAAACAATAAATAAACCTCTTTTGAAACTAATAGATCAAACACTTGATACCGTAATTGACACTCGTATACGTGAAGGTTTAAAAATAAAAAAAATGCTTACAGAACGTTGTGTCAAAATAAAAAAAATTGTTGATGATATTCGTGGGAAAATGCCTATTATTCTAAAAGACTTGCGTGAAAAATTAACCAAACGTGCACAAGAACTTTCAAGCGAATTAGATAATGATCGTCTTGAGCAAGAATTACTTTTCATGTCTCAGAAGATGGATATTGCTGAAGAAATTGATCGTCTTAATGCTCATGTAGATGAAGTTATAAGAGTAGTAGACCAGAAGGAGCCTATTGGAAGACGACTCGATTTTCTTATGCAAGAAATGAATCGAGAATCAAACACATTAGGATCGAAATCATATCACCTTGATACAAGCAATGCTTCGGTTGAACTAAAAGTTCTAATTGAACAAATGCGAGAACAAATTCAAAATATAGAGTAATTAAAAATCATGAGTACTAAAAATAGTGGAACTCTATTTATTATCGCAGCGCCTTCTGGTGCCGGCAAAACATCACTAGTAAAAGCATTATCAAAAAAAACTAATGGCCTAAGCATTTCAACATCACATACAACACGCCAACCTAGAGAAAATGAGAGGGAAGGAGAAGATTACTTTTTTATAGGAGAAAAAAAGTTTATAGATTTAATAAAAGAAAATTATTTTCTTGAATACGCAAAAGTCTTTGATAATTATTATGGAACATCTCGTTCTTTAGTTGAGTCAGAAATAGAGGCAGGAAGAAATGTCATTCTAGAAATTGATTGGCAAGGCGCAAAACAAGTCAAATCAGTAGGATTAGAAATTATTAGTATTTTCATACTTCCACCTAACTATCAAGCGCTGCGAGAAAGATTATTAAATCGCAAAAAGGATAATATACAGACAATTGAACGAAGAATGAGTGCCGCGTTTGAAGAAATTTCACATTATAAGGAATTCGATTTTATTGTTATAAATGATGATTTTGAGCAAACACTCACGAAACTCAACGAGATCATAATCTCGCCGAACACAGATTTACATCGCCAATCTAATTTTTATGATGATTTTGTCAGTCAAATATTGGCGCAACAAGATTGAATTAGGTAAGATTATGCCTAGTGCTATGAATCACATGAAATACAGGATATTTGTCAACAGTAATAAAATTAAGGAGTTTTAATGGCCAGAGTAACCGTTGAAGATTGTTTAGAAAATGTTATAAATCGTTATGAATTAGTTTTACTTGCAAGCAAACGAGCTCGTCAAATCGTACTAGGGTCTGATCCCTTAGTTCCACCTGATGATGATAAACCAACTGTAATTGCATTACGTGAAATCGCAGAAAACTTGGTTAATACTGAAAACGTAGACAAAATAAATCAACCAGATACCGATGAAGAACTGTCCGAAGACGTTTTTGGGCTACCGCCTCTCTCTAAATAATTAGTAATTTTTTCCTATATCAAGAAAGGCGCGGCAAGTGTCTTTTTGCTGTTGTATTATATAGTTATTCATAAAAATCGACTTAACTAAGAGCTTATGTTAACGATTAACGAATTAAGCAAAACAATCGGCACCTATCTGCAGCCAGAACAGGTCAACAAAGTCCAACTCGCCTATCAATTTAGTGCTGAAGCGCACGAAGGGCAAAAACGAGTAAGTGGCGAGCCATATATACATCACCCCTTAGAAGTTGCCTATATACTTGGTGATATGCGAATGGATTATCAAACATTAGTAGCTGCAATACTTCATGATGTTATTGAAGATACGCCAACGGTAAAAACAGAAATTAGAAAAAAATTTGGTAAAGGAATTGCGGAATTAGTGGATGGGGTTAGCAAATTAGATAAAGTTAAATTTGAAAGTTTTGAAGAAGCCCAGGCAAATAACTTTCAAAAAATGTTAATGGCAATGAGTACGGATATTCGAGTTATTCTCGTCAAATTAGCGGACCGTTTACATAATATGCGGACACTAGAGGCGTTGAAATCAGGTAAACGCCTACGCATAGCAAAAGAAACGCTTGAAATATATGCACCAATTGCATTACGACTCGGAATTAATTCTATCCGTTTAGAATTAGAAGAACTCGGTTTCGCAACGCTATACCCGCTTCGTTATAGAATATTAGATGAACAAATAAATAAAGCACGAGGACACCGAAAAGAAATTATTTCAAAAATTCGTACGGCTTTGAAGCGGAGAATGCGCCAAGAAAAAATTCCTGGGCAAATTTTTGGTCGCGAGAAACATCTTCACGGAATATATAAAAAGATGCGTGATCAAAATTTATCATTTTCAGATGTATATGATGTTTATGCTTTCCGAATAATTGTTGACGATGTTGATACTTGCTATAGAACTGTGGGTACAGTACATAATTTATATAAACCGGTGCCGGGTAAATTCAAGGATTACGTAGCCATACCAAAAACAAATGGTTATCAATCACTGCACACTGCTTTATTTGGGCCGTACGGTGTCCCGATAGAAATCCAGATTCGAACAAAAGAAATGAATGATGTTGCTGAAGTTGGAATTGCCGCGCATTGGTTATACAAAACTGGAAATACATCAAAAAATATTAATCTAGTCAATAAAGACCGAAGTGGTGCGCAACAACGCGCAAGAGAATGGTTAAGAAATATAGTTGAAATGAATAAAACTGCTGGTAATCCTGAAGAATTTTTCGAAAACGTAAAAATAGATTTATTTCCTGACGAAGTATATATCTTCACCCCTAAAGGAAAAATTATGGAGCTTCCAAATGGTTCAACTGCGGTTGATTTTGCATATGCAATACACACAGATATTGGAAATACGTGCGTTGGCGCTAGAGTGAATAGAAAACTCGTACCACTAGGTACTCAATTAACAAATGGTCAAACTGTAGAAATTATTGCTGCAAATAGTGGAAGACCTAATCCAGCGTGGTTAAGTTTTGTTGTCACAGTGAAAGCTAGATCACAAATAAGGCATTTCTTAAAAAATCTTCAACAAAGCGAAGCTGTAGCGTTAGGAAAACGCTTATTAAATCGTGAACTTGAGCCTTTTTCACTTACTTACCAAGATATCAGCGAAGTGGATATGGAATATCTGCTTAATAAAAACAAAAATGAAAATGAAAATGAGCTATTCAAGGATATCGGATTAGGCAATAAAATGGCGCCATTAATTGCTAGGCAATTAGTTGTGCTAAAAAAATTAGCTTCGAAAAAGAACCAGAAAAACTCAGTTAATAATACTACTCCTCTGTCAATAAAAGGCACCGAAGGAATGGTCGTAAAGTTTCCAAAATGTTGTTACCCCATACCAGGTGACCCGATACATGGGTTTGTTACTTCTGGGCGCGGTATAGTAATACATTGTCAAACTTGTAAAAATTTGGCTGAATATCAAAAACAACAGGAAAAATGGATTAATGTAGAATGGGAACCCTACAATGAGGGTGAATACGAAGTAAAGATACATTTAAACGTAAATAATCAACGCGGAGTTCTTGCGACTGTAGCAGCTGCAATTGCAGATACTGATGCAAATATTAATAGCGTGGAAATGAAAGAACGTGATGGCCGACATACTTCTTTACGATTTATTATCGAAGTAAAAAATAGAGTTCATTTAGCAAAAGTAATTAGAAAAATAAGACTTATCAAAAGTGTTTCACAAATTGATCGAAATTAAGCAATATATAGCTAAATAAAAAATATAAGGAGATAATAATGCAACGGGAAATAATCTTCACTGAAGATGCGCCGCAAGCGATAGGAACATATTCTCAAGCAGTCAAGATAGGAAAAACAATTTATCTTTCTGGCCAAATACCATTAATACCAAAAACTATGGAACTCATTGAGGGTGATATGAAAAAACAAATTACACGCGTCTTTATGAACTTAGCTGCTGTTGCTAAAGCTTCAGGAGGAACATTATCTGATATCAGTAAATTAAATATTTATCTAACAAACTTATCGGATTTTCCATTAGTAAATGAAGTTATGGCTGAATATTTTTCAGAGCCGTATCCTGCTCGAGCAGTTGTCGGTGTCTCTAATCTGCCCAAAGGAGCAATGATTGAAATGGACGCAATCATGACAATTTAAAGAAATATCCGAAGTTTATCTTCGCTTTGATAATAAAAAAACAACCAAGTCTTTCAGACCCAATCACATCTTTGACTGGAATCGGTCCTCGGTTACAAGAAAGATTGATGCATATCGGAATTGATAGAATTCAAGATTTATTATTTCACCTGCCCTACCGTTATATTGATCGAACGCGCCTTATCTCTCTAGGAGAATTAAAAGCAGGAGAAGATGCTTATTTTCAAGGAGAAATTGAACTTACGCAAATTCGTTATGGGAAGCGTAGATCGCTGTTATGCCGTATTAGTGACGGCACCGGTGCGGTTATCCTGCGATTTTTTTATTTTTCAAAATCTCAACAAAATAAACTGCAACGAGGACAACTTATACGCTGTTATGGAAAGGTGCGAAGAGGTTCTAGTTCGCTCGAAATAATCCATCCAGAATATCGTTTACTTGAAAGCGGTGTTGACGTTGAGCTAGAAAAACAATTAACGGCTGTATATCCAAGTACTGAAGGCTTGCAACAACCCCGAATACGTAAATTAATTGAACAAGCGCTAGTAATTTTAAATAGTGATAAGAAAAACATAAACGAATTATTACCACAAGAAATATTGTTAGAACAAGACTTGCCAACATTAGCTGACGCCCTAGAATACGTTCATCGAGCACCAATCACTGCTGATTTACAAAGTCTTATTGATGAAAAACATCCCACCCAAAAAAGACTTATCATTGAAGAACTTCTCGCACATCAGCTAAGCCTTCTTAAGCTTCGAAATGAATTAAAAAAAGAAAAATCGCCCATTTTTAATAAAAGCCAATATCTTGTGTCTGAGTTTTTAAAAAAATTGTCCTTTAAATTAACTAATGCCCAAAAAAATGCTTTCAAAATAATAGCATCTGATTTAAATGCTAATTCAGCAATGCTAAGACTTTTACAAGGTGATGTTGGCTCAGGTAAAACTGTAATAGCTGCGCTAGCAACACTACAAGTAATTGAACAAAATTATCAAGTTGCAATTATGGTGCCAACAGAACTTCTTGCTGAACAGCATTACAAAAACTTTTCTGTTTGGTTTGAACCACTAAATATCGAAACAGTTTTATTAACTGGAAAATTAAAGAAATCTATAAGAAATTTAATCGAAGAAAAATTAAAAAATAAAAAATCAATTGTTGTGATTGGTACACATGCTTTATTTCAGGAAAGTATAATTTTTTCAAAATTAGGGCTTGTGATTATTGATGAGCAACATCGATTTGGAGTCCATCAACGACTTGCTTTGATTGAAAAGGGGAAGCAATATGACGAATATCCACACCAGTTAATTATGACGGCTACGCCGATACCAAGAACACTGACAATGACTGCATATGCTGATCTTGATCACTCAATTATTGATGAACTTCCGCCGGGACGTATACCCGTAAATACAAGCGTGCATTCAAATCAAAGGCGAAATGAAATAATAGATAGAATAAAAAATGTTTGTGATGAGGGTCGTCAGGTATATTGGGTGTGTACTCTTATTGATGAATCGGAATCTTTACAATGTGAAACTGTGGTTGCTACTTCGGAGCATCTTAAACAAAAATTAAAGAAAATTAATACGGGTATGATACATGGCCGTATGAAAGCAAATGAAAAAGAAGCTATCATGAAAGATTTTAAAGAGGGAAAAATAAATTTATTAGTTGCAACAACAGTAATCGAGGTTGGGGTTGATGTTCCTAATGCTAGTCTAATGATTATCGATAACGCAGAACGACTTGGTCTCTCACAATTACACCAATTACGCGGCAGAATTGGTCGAGGTAATGAAAAAAGTCATTGTATATTAATCTATCAATCGCCTCTTAGTAATTTAGCAAAAGAAAGGCTTGAAATTATGCGAACTACTAATGATGGTTTTGTTATTGCTGAAAAAGATCTTGAGTTGCGGGGACCAGGTGAAGTACTTGGTACCCGTCAGGCTGGAATACCTGATTTTCGTATCGCTAATCTAAAAAGAGATTCTTACCTATTGTCAAAAATTCAAAGAATTGCTACACAATTAATAG
Organism: uncultured Legionellales bacterium; assembly: GCA_913045195.1. Taxonomy (GTDB): domain Bacteria; phylum Pseudomonadota; class Gammaproteobacteria; order Eutrophobiales; family Eutrophobiaceae; genus UBA11869. The sequence goes on from CAJWQR010000018.1 coordinate 21,144, forward strand.
AAAGAAATCCTAAGAATGTAGAATTACTAATCAAACGCTGGCTTGGGAAAAAACATGAATATAGTAATGTATAATATAGGGAAAATTTAATTGAGAATTAATTGGCAGAATAAACAAATAGCACGTCTTAGTATTAAAAATAAACACTTGTTTTTATTCTTATTTGAAAATGGATCATTAACTCGTTTGATTCAAGATCGATGCAAAGGAAGATTCCATATAGATTTAATTAATGAATCATGGGCCGAGGCAATGTCAGATGAAAAAAATTTACTATCTTTACGTAGTAATGAAATTACTTTCATCAGAGAATCGTATCTAAAGTGTAATAACAAAAAATTAGTTTATGCGCGTACAGTTATTCCACAACCAACTCTTAGAGAACAAAATCAAACACTAACTAAACTTGGGCAAAAACCGTTGGGTGAAATATTATTTAAAAATAATAACGTCTATCGCAAGAGTATGAAATACGCGAAAATTCCCTTATCAAATAAACTTCATAAAAAAGCTATAAATCATAGCGCTATATCTTCTGAAATATATGGCAGGCAATCAATATTCTGTATAAAAAATAAGCCATTACTTGTTGTTGAGATATTTCTTCCTTCTATTATGGATTGTAAAGAGATAACATTTTGATTATAAAATACATAGATTCTTTGTCTCACTTAAGTTATTAAGAAATGAATTTAAAAAAAATAAAATTAAAATATGATAAATTCAAACAGTATCTTTTACTAATAAGATTAAATAGGCCTATTGGTATTTTTTTATTGTTATGGCCTACTTTATGGGGGCTATGGATAGCTTCCGAAGGTTTTCCAAACACAAAGATTCTGGTTGTATTTCTATTGGGTATTTTTTTGATGAGATCGGCGGGGTGTATTCTAAATGATATAATTGATAAGGACTTTGATAAATTTGTTTCTCGTACTCAAAATAGGCCATTAGCATCAGATAAATTATCCTCGATAGAAGCTTTTATTGTAGCTATTAGTTTAATCTTTATTGCATTCTTACTTGTTTTAACAACAAATACTCTTACAGTGCAACTTTCATTCGTCGCAATTATTTTAGCTGGTACTTATCCATTCCTAAAACGCCATACCTATCTACCTCAATTTTTTTTGGGTTTAACATTTGGATGGTCGATCCCTATGGCATTTGCAGCAACAACCAATTCTATCCCTAAGATTGCTTGGCTATTATTAATTGCCAATATACTCTGGGCAGTTGTATATGATACTATTTATGCAATGATTGATCGTGAAGACGATCTGAAAATCGGAATAAAATCAACTGCTATCTTATTTGACGATGCCGATAGATTTATTATCGGATTAATTCAGTCGCTGGTACTTATTGCATTAATAGTAATTGGCCAACAAGCTTCTTTGAATACAATATATTATTTTAGTCTTATAATTGGGGGGGGGTTATTTTTATATCAATCATATTTAATTAGAAATAGAGACCCAAAGGAGTGTATGCGAGCATTCTTAAATAATAATTGGTTTGGTTTAGTTGTTTTTATTGGATTATTCATTAACTATTTATAAATTAAAAAAATGATAAGTTTTATATCTAAAATTATTGCTCTCATATTTTTGCTTTCATCAATTGTCATCGGTGAAGAGAAAGAAACTTTAGTTAATAGCCAATGTACAAGAATTGGGAATAAATTGGGTAGTGTCAGCATTAAGGATTGTCTCGATATTGGGCTACATGCAACTGATGGAGAAAGTGTCAAAGGCGCGGCCATTTTAATAAAAGAATATCCACCACTTGAAAAAAGGGAACCACTAGGCAAAGTATTATTAGTAGGTGGAATCCATGGTGATGAATATTCATCCGTAAGCGTAATATTTAAGTGGTTAGCGACGCTAAATAAACATCACAGTGGTTTATTTCATTGGCATGTCATCCCGCTATTAAATCCTGATGGCTTACTAAGAAAAAAATCGCAACGGATTAATGAAAATAATGTCGATTTAAACCGTAACTTCCCCATAAATGACTGGGAAAATACGGCCATAAAATATTGGATTGAAGAAACGGGTAAAAATCCAAGGTACTATCCGGGGGTTGAAGCATTAAGTGAGCCTGAATCTAACTGGTTACTTGGGCATGTCAATGTTTTTCGGCCAGACGTTATTGTTTCGGTACATGCTCCTCATGGAATTATTGATCATGACGGGCCACGTACAGCCCCAAGTAAATTGGGGGCGCTTTATCTAAATTATTTAGGAACCTATCCTGGTTCCCTAGGAAATTATGCTGGGGTACAACGCCAGATTCCGGTAATTACCATCGAACTTCCTTACGCTGGAATCATGCCAACAAAAGATGAAATTAGCAGTATTTGGCGTGACATGGTGAAATGGTTACGTAAAAATATAGTAGAAGAAGAAAATTCTATGGAAAATAATCAAGATGCAGCGCCTTCATAAATTATTCGCCACTTTCCATCATCTTCCATTTTCCAATATTGGCGTTTGATAAATTTTCTACGGAAAGTATCGCTCGCATAATCTTGTAAAAAAGTTACCACCATTAAATCAGGATTATCTGGGTAAAGAAAAACACTCTTGTTTGTTAAATTTACTTTGATGTATTTTTTCATAGGTATAACCCGACGCTTATATTCGACCCAAGAACTATAATCCTTACCAAGCCCCATATATTCTTTTGAGTAATGGCGCAAATATAAATTTACATCGAGACTTTCCCAATCTTGACGCCATTTTTCAACAAATAAATTATAATTAGTGCTTCTTGATTCCCAATTTTGTTTTGTAACCCAATTTATCGAATTAGTTATAATAACTGGGGTCTTACCCTCATCTATAAAATGAGATAATGTATTCAAATCATTATTACTAACAATAACACAACCATTACTGTCATTAGGTGCTCGACTATAGATTGTACTTGGAGTGCCATGTAGCCATATGCCATAACCTGTTCGGCCATGTCGTTGATCCCAGTCATTTGGATAATCAATAGGGAATGCGCCATCGCCGTATAGATCTGGTAAATCTTCTGATGGAATAAAACCGGTAACGAAATATACGCCTATGGGTGTCTTCTGGTCACCTTCGGTATATTTACCTGTTCCATTTTTTCCGATAGTGACATAAAAATCAGCTTTCATTCTCGGAGTACCATTCTCGTTTTCAAATAGGAATAGACGAGAAGTTGATGCATCAACAATAATTACATGGCTCTGACTATTGGCAAGTTTTATTAAAGATGATGGGATCTTATCCTTTTCAATTGTTAATTTATGAAAGTTCCATCTCGCCTTAACCTCACTGAGTAAAGAATTTATATGATCAAAAGAAGCATTCTGAATATTTCCAAAATCAGTTATCTTCTGTGATCGTGATAACATTAAATCAGCATATATCAACTGAGCTGCTTTAAAATCAGGGTTAATTTTTATTAATTTATTTAATTTCTCTAAAGCCTTATCTATTTTATTCTTTCTAACGTTATCTATTGCGCCGATCAAAATGCTTTCTGAATACATCGATAAATCTTTATCTGATGATAATAAACTTGGCCCAATATCATCCTCAGCAACCGAACAATTACAAAGAAATAACATTAAAATTAAATTTTTATATTTTACTTTCATAATAAAAACTTATTGCCGAACTCTCTCGCGTGTAATTAACCATTTGTCATTGATCATTTTTACTGTTATCTCTTTATTCACTTCATCGCTATATGTATCTGATTGATATTTTTGTCTGAAGGTAATCTTAGCTAGTTCTTCCCCGCGCAAATCAACCACCACATTTGCTAACGTTATCTTAATAAAGGCCGGATTCGCAAGACGTTTACGCCGTCCTTTTTCCCATGCGTTCCTGCTCAATCCTTTTGAAGGCTTAAATTCTGGAGCATAACTTGCAATATATGCTTCAATATCCTTTGATGACCAAGAATTAACCCACTGGTTAATTGACAATTCAACGATTTTCTTCTGATCTAGTTCTGTTTTTGGCTTATCATTGAGAGAATCCTCTCGGTCTATTTCTTTATTTAAACTAACCGCCTCTACAGTCTCTGCTTGTCTTTCTTTTTCCTGAATATCATTTTTTGCATTCTGTTTCCTAAAAGTTACTGATCGTTTTAAATCTTCGAGTATAGATTCTGTCTCTTCTACCTTATTTTTAAGTTCATTGTTTTCCTTTCTCAAATCTTTTGTCATTGTTTTATTTAAAGACTTATCGAGTTTTGCTAACTGTTCATCTTTAAGTGTTAAAGAACGATTTAGATCGCCTAATGAGCCTTCAGTTTTTGACAATCTATTTTTAAGTTTATTATTTTCTTCTGTTAATGATTGAAGTGACTTTTGTGTGTCCTCGAGTTTTGCTAACTGTTCATCTTTAAGTGTTAAAGAACGATTTAGATCGCCTAATGAGCCTTCAGTTTTTGACAATCTATTTTTAAGTTTATTATTTTCTTCTGTTAATGATTGAAGTGACTTTTGTGTGTCCTCGAGTTTTGCTAACTGTTCATCTTTAAGTGTTAAAGA
>CAJWQR010000019.1 GCA_913045195.1 uncultured Legionellales bacterium
TGGCTGGGGGTAGAGGATTCGAACCTCTACTGACGGAGTCAGAGTCCGTAGTGCTACCGTTACACAAACCCCCAAAGGGGTATTATTTGGTATTAACGTTTCGAGTATTGAGGTCGTTTTCGTGCTTTGTGCAGACCGACTTTCTTTCGTTCTACCTCTCTCGCATCACGGGTGACAAATCCTGCCTGGCGTAGTGGTTTACGTAAGGATTCATCGTAGACCATCAGCGCACGGGTAATACCATGACGTATTGCACCGGCTTGTCCGGAGATTCCACCGCCGGCGACTGTGATATTGAAATCAAAATCTTTGGCCATCTCTACTGTTTCAAGTGGTTGACGCACAATCATTCGCCCGGTTTCGCGCCCGAAATATTGTTCAATCGTACGATTGTTGATTGTGATTTGACCGCTACCACGCTTTAAAAAAACACGTGCTGTTGAGCTTTTGCGTCTTCCGGTGCCGTAACAGATTTGGTCTGCCATTTTCTAAATCTCCAGTACTTGCGGTTGTTGTGCTGCGTGATGATGTTGGTCATCTGCGTAAACCTTGAGTTTACGGAACATTTCTCTACCTAGCGGGCCTTTTGGCAGCATACCCTTTACCGCCTTTTCAATAACTTGTTCTGGTTTTTTTTGAATCAACTTTTCAAAATTAATCGATTCGATCCCGCCTGGATAGCCAGTATGATGGTAATAGATTTTATCCTTTTGTTTATTACCACTGACACGTACATCCTTTGCATTGATAACAACAATATAATCACCAGTATCCATGTGTGGCGTATATTCTGCCTTATGCTTTCCCCGAAGACGTCTCGCAATTTCAGATGCTAAACGTCCCAGCGTCTTGTCGGCGGCGTTCACAACGTACCAATCACGTCTAATGTCATCTGGTTTTGCGTTATAGGTCTTCATGCTTATTCCTAAGAATTTAACATCTTGGGTAAAAAAAAGAGGTGGAATAGTACGGATTGCCCTCTAGACTGTCAATAATATATACAGTGAAATTACCAATCTGAGTGATAATATTGAGCACTTTATGAATAAACGACAATTTAGCAAGCTAGACGACTTCATTATACATATTGATAATCTGCTAGGTGAATTCTCAAAATCAGGCGACAGGGAGATTCAAAGAGAATATCCGGCTAAAGCTCATCCGCAACCTGAGCTTAATGAGCAAGAGAAAAAACATGTCTCAGGTTTAATGCGCGTTAATCATGTCGGTGAAATTGCAGCACAAGCACTATACAAGGCACAGGCACTTACCGCTGTGGATGATGAATTAAAAAAGATAATGAAGCAATCTGCTGATGAAGAAATCGATCATCTTGATTGGTGCGAGCAACGATTAAATGAATTAGATGGCCGCGTTAGCTATTTAATGCCGATTTGGTATTTAGGCTCGTTTGGTATTGGTGTCCTTGCGGGAGTTTTTGGCGATAAATGGAATTTAGGTTTTATAGCAGAAACAGAGCATCAAGTGGTAAGGCATCTTGAAAAACATCTGGAAGAATTACCGCAAGGCGATGAACGGAGCAGGGCTATTTTAGAACAAATGCGCGAAGATGAATCACATCATGCAGCAGTAGCAGAAACGCGTGGCGCAAAAAAGTTACCTGAAGGTATTAAGCGTTTAATGATGTTAGCATCAAAATTTATGACGAAAACCGCCTACCATATTTAATTATAAATTTACCTCTTGAAAAATATTTGTACGCCCCAATTTGTTTAGTTAGTAACACAGAACTAAATTCCGGAGGTTAAAATGTTTTTAGTAAATCATGAACCATGGAGCCTTTTAGATAGGTTTCATCAACAGTTAGGTAATTTGTCTTATTCAGATAGCGATAGCTATTATTCAAATACTTCAACAGGCCATTGGCACCCAGCAGTTGATATAAAAGAAGAGAAAGATCACTTCTTGATTATTGCAGACGTTCCGGGCGTCAACCCAACGGATATCGAGATTATGATGGAGAAGGGCGTATTAACCATTAAAGGCGAACGACATTCGCAAATGGAAGATGATAATAAAACTTACAAACGTGTAGAACGTACACACGGAACTTTTTATAGACGCTTTAGTTTGCCAGATACAGCTGATAGTGAGCGTATTGAAGCCAAAGGAAATAATGGTATTTTAGAGGTTATCATCCCAAAACATGAAAAAGTTCAACCACGTAAAATAGAAGTCAAAAGTTAAGACAAATTACAGAAAAGGTCTAATATTTGGCCTTTTCTGTTATTTTTAATATATAAGCTTGTTTTCTATTGAACTTATCACATACGATACTTCACTAATAAATAAAAATATCACGAGTAGTAAAAATATGATTAATACGTTTCCGAAGTTTTTTTCCACTCTTTTATTTGCAGTGTGTTCATTTTTAGCTGTTTCAGCAAATGCTGTTTTACCGTACGGGGAGTTACCCAGTCTTGCTCCAATGTTAGATGATGTGACTCCTGCAGTGGTGAATATTGCTACCGAAGGTCGTGTTAAGCAACGCCAAAGCCCATTATTTTCAGATCCTTTTTTCCGACATTTTTTTAAAATTCCTGACCAACCCGTTGAGCGTAAAACAAGCAGTTTAGGTTCAGGAGTCATCGTTGATTCAAAACGTGGATTGGTATTAACCAATAATCATGTTATTGCAAATGCGATACAAATTACAGTGACGCTACGTGATGGCCGACAACTTGAAGCTGAAATTGTTGGGGCGGATCCGGAGACTGATATTGCGGTACTTAAAATGCCAACTGAAAACTTAACAGCATTAAAAACATCGGATTCAGATGATTTACGCGTGGGTGATTTTGTTGTTGCTATAGGTAATCCATTTGGCTTGGGTCAAACAGTGACTTCAGGAATCATTAGTGCGCTCAGTCGTAGTGGTTTGGGTATCGAAGAATACGAAGATTTTATTCAAACCGATGCATCAATTAATCCAGGAAATTCAGGCGGCGCACTGGTTAATCTCAGAGGAGAGCTTGTTGGTATAAATACAGCAATTTTTTCTCAAAGCGGTGCGAGCCATGGCATTGGTTTTGCGATACCAATTAATCTTGCATTACGAATAATGGAGCAAATTCTTAGTACGGGCGAAGTAAAGCGTGGTTTTCTTGGGGTTAGTATTCAGGATATTAGTCCGGCACTTGCTGAGGCTTTTGGTCTGAGCAAAAAGAATGGCGCGTTGATTAATAAAGTACTTAAAGATTCTCCAGCCGATAAAGCCGGCTTACTTCCAGGCGATATTGTTATTTCAATTGATGGTAAAAAAATAAGAAATGCAAATGACGTGAGAAATAGAATCGGTCTTTTACCCGTTGGAGAAAAAATCAAGTTTAAACTACTACGTGACGGTAAGGAGCTTGAACTCATTGTACTGGTTGATGAGAGTACTCAAGAAGAAACAAAACCTAAGGTAAGCAACGAATTACTCCGAGGTGTCACTGTTGGTGATATTCAAAAAGGCAGTCCTTATTATGGCAAGATTGAGGGTGTACTGATTTTAGATATTCAGCGCAGTAGTCTTGCATGGAAAAGCGGTCTCAGGGCTAATGATGTTGTTACCTCGGTCAATAAAAGCCCGATTAAAAATCTGGATGAATTTTTATCAGCTGTTGATAAAAAAGAGAAGGCACTTTTGTTTAGAATAGTTAGAGGAAATATGGCAACGTTTATTGTTATTAAAAAATAAATAAGACAATTATTAAATAAATATTTAATTTATATACGTTCACTAACTTTCAACAATTCTTCTTTTTGTAAAAAGTCATTTTTACTTGTAACTATTTTGTTTAATAATTCAACATCTACGTAAGAATTTTTACAATCAAAGTTTTTATTAACACTAAATGCACTATCAGGCTCACCTAGATTATTTACCACTAAAGATGCTCCGTTGAAATCATTATCCTTTGTGTAGGCATGCGTTGTGATAACAGTGCGCAAACCTGCAGTCAGGGCGGATATATTACCATTTGCTGTATCTTCAATGGCAACACAATTTTCAGCGGATAAGTTAAGGTTAAATAATGCTCGATGGTAAATTTCCGGAGATGGTTTTTTTTCTAAAACAATATCGCTTGTGACAATTGTGTCAAACAATTGTTCGGGTTGAGTATTCAAATTTTTTTTAATCAGAGTAGTAAGATTTGCGCTGGAGGAATTAGTCGCGATTCCAAGCTTTATATTAAGGTTCTTTGCCTCAGTAATTAATCTTTTAATACCCGGGCGAAGTTTAATATCAGCACTTATCAACATAGAACGATAATATTCTGATTTACATTTATGCAGTTCTTTGATGAAGCTATTATCTATGTTGATTGTGTTGTCTTCAGTCAGACATTTTCTGATTCTTTCTTTTCCGCCAGAGATAAATAATAGCTCATGGTATTTTTCTCTTGACCAATGCCAGTTAAGATTATATTCAGAAAAAGCTTTGTTGAATGCCTGACGATGAATATCTTCAGTATCGGCAATTGTGCCATCTACATCGAATATAATGCCTTCTAGTTTCATTCTCTAATAATGGTTGTTGGTTAATTTATGTTAAATTTTGACAGATGGCCAAAGCTAATCTTTTTCACTATCTATATGCTTCTCTGAGTCAAAACCAAGAATTCTAGTAGAGTCTTCGGTTGGTAATTCTTCGACATCTTTCAATTTTTTTTGCATAGCTCTTGTTCGGACACCTGCTTTGTCAATTGTCCCGGAGGCTCTATCAAGTTGAGTTTTAACTTTTGTTAGGACATCGCCAAACGCACTAAATTCAGTTTTTACCGCAGATAATATTTTTCGAACTTCACTAGATCTATTTTCGATTGCTAAAGTTCTGAAACCCATGCTTAGGCTACTCAAGATAGCGGATAAATTTGTTGGCCCTGCAACGACGATACGCTGATGTTGTAAATCATCCAGCATTCCTGGCTGTCTTACTATTTCTGCATATAAACCCTCTGTAGGTAAGAACATGATTGCAAAATCAGTTGTATGTGGCGGATCAATGTATTTATCAGAAATATCTTTTGCTGATTTCTTAATGGTACGAATTAATTCAGCCGATGCCTTTTCAACGGCATCGGTATCTGATTTTTCTGAGGCATCTTTTAATCTAATGTAACTTTCCTGAGGAAACTTAGAGTCAATGGGTAACCATACTTGTGATGAATTATCGTGTCCTGGAAGACGAACTGCATATTCTACGATTTCATTTGAACTTTCTTTTGGCTTAACATTTTTTGCATATTGATCTGGTGTTAATATTTGTTCCAGAATATTACCAAGTTGATACTCACCCCACGTTCCTCTTGCTTTAACATTAGTTAGGACTTTTTTTAAATCACCAACGCCAGTTGCCAGGCTTTGCATTTCACCAAGACCGCGTTGAACTGCCTCTAGTTGGTCCCCAACTATTTTAAATGATTCTCCCAATCTTTTTTCTAATGTAGATTGAAGCTTTTCATCTACAGTTTGTCGCATTTGTTCTAATTTTTTTTCATTACTTTCTTGCAGGTGTTTAAGATGTTTGTCTATTACATTGTGCAGGTTATCGATAGATTCCTGTTGTGATCTACTCTTTTCTTCTATCGTTTTTACTACTTCTTCTCGTAATTTTCGTGCACTATCGGAGTTTTCGTTACGCCCGAGACGAAGTTCATCACGTACTATATTTTGGTCAGTATTCTTTCTTTTTGAAAAGATTAAAAAAAGAACAACAATCCCGATGCAGGATGCAATCAATATCAGTTGGTTGGTGGATATAGGAGGCATAATTTTTTAATCTATCTAACGCCTAAGTATCAGGATCCACCGATAAAAATTGAGCAGACTACTTAATGAGGCCGAGACATAGGTAAGCGCCGCCGCCGTAAGGATCTTTTTTGCAATCGGCATTGTTGATTCTGATAAATATTCCCCTTCACTCAAAATTGGAAGCGCCCGATTAAAACTTGCATCAAATTCTACTGGTAAAGTAAAAATATGAAGAATAATAGGTAAACACATAATCGTAAAACCCGCCAATAACATAATAAACCCAGCAATAGGTATCTTCACCAAAATAAAAGCAAAAGGCGAGCTAATTAAAATAATGGATGCAATTTTTTCTGCAATAGCAGCAATTTTTGCTAATTTGGTTCTTAATAATAATGGTTTGTAATCAGTTTTATGCTGGAGTGCATGCCCAAATTCGTGTGCAGCAATTGTCACTGCAGCCAATGATTTTTCATCATAATTTGATTCAGAGAGACAGATTGTTTTTGTTTCCGGGTTATAATGATCGTTTCCATTTTCAACTTTCTTGATTGTAACCTCATCTAATTCAAAACGGTTAATCAAATGCTGAGCAAGCTCTCCGCCGGTACCCGATAGCGTTTCAATTGGTTCACTATATTCTTTTATTACCTTTTTTACCCAGAATTGAGGAAAAAGTAAGATAATAAATAATAGAATCAGCACTAATACTGGAAGCATGGTCGGCTCATGGTACTATTTCAGTTTTAACTTTGACTAGCTTTTGTTGCGTAACCATATATGAGCTAATAATACATAAAAATAATTAAAAATGCAGACCCCATTAGAAAAATATAAAAACGATCTTAATTCAGACGGTTTTAATGCTGATCCATCTCAGGAAGCAGCAGTTATAGATTTACAAAAACTATTTGTAGATTTGTGTACGAAACAACCGAACGAAATTTTTTTGTTAAAGAAATTGAAATCTTTACTGGGAATAAAAACTGAAAATAAAATTATTGGGCTATATTTTTGGGGCGGTGTGGGCCGTGGAAAAACTTATCTCGTTGACTGTTTTTTTGATTGTTTGCCGTTTGAAAATAAATGGAGAATTCATTTTCACCGTTTTATGCAGAACATACATAAAGAACTTAATGAATTGCCTAATATTGAAAGCCCATTAGAAATTATCGCTGATCGATTATCAAAAAAAACACAAATTATTTGTTTTGATGAATTTCATGTTTCAGATATTACTGATGCAATGTTGCTTGGAGGTTTATTAGAAGCTTTATTTAAAAGAAATGTTGTGCTTGTTGCAACATCGAATCAACATCCAGACCAGCTTTACTATGACGGCCTACAGAGAGATCGTTTTTTACCCGCAATTTCCTTGTTAAAGAAAAACACAAAGGTCGTCAATATTGATTCAGGCACTGATTATCGATTGGCATTTTTCGATCACGCTGAAATATACCATTCACCACTTGATGATAATGCAAATGCAATTCTTGAAGATGATTTTATACATGTATGCCCAAATAAAGGCGATGAAGCTAGTATTCTTGAAATAGAAGACCGAAAAATTGAGACAGTACGATGTGGAGATGGTGTTGTTTGGTTCGACTTCAAAGCAATTTGCGCCGGCCCGCGGGGCGTGGCTGATTACATTGAGATTGCAAGACAATATCAAACTGTTCTTATTGCAAATATTCCAGTGATGAACGATAACGATAATGATGTGGCAAAACGACTGATAATATTAGTTGATGAATTCTATGATCGTAATGTTAAATTAATTATTACGGCAGAAGCAGCCCCTGCTAAACTTTATCAAGGAAAACGATTAGCCGAATCTTTTAAAAGAACACAAAGTCGTCTTGAAGAAATGAGGACGCATGATTATCTGGCCAAAGAACATCTGCCTTGAATTAAACCTCCAAATAATTGACATTGGGCAAGATATTGACTATTTTTAACAAATGCGCCGATTTGAAATCAGCTTGCGGGCGCAATAAAAATACCGCTAAAGAGACAACCTGCTTTAGCTCAAGCTGAATGCGGGTTTTTTTGTGACTAAGCCCTGCATTCACTTAGCTTCGATTAATTAGGCTGCCTCTTATATTTTTAACTTATTTTATAGAGGATGTCGTGATGTCAGATAAACAAAGTCAATTGTTTGGTATGAATACATTAGCAACTCGTGCCGGACAAGAGAGAAGTGCTGAGGGTGAGCATAGTGAATTAATTTTTGCTAGTTCTAGCTATGTCTTTAAAAATGCCGCTGAAGCGGCAGCGCGTTTCGCTGGCGATAGTGTGGGCAATATATATTCGCGTTTTACAAATCCCACAGTAAGGGTATTTGAGCAACGACTCGCTGCTATGGAGAAGGGCGAGCGTTGCATAGCAACTTCATCAGGAATGGGGGCAATATTAAGCACAGTGCTTGGCCTATTGAAAACGGGTGACCATATTGTCTCTTCAAGAAGTATCTTTGGTACATCAGTAAGTTTATTTTCAAATATCTTACCGAAGTATGGAATCAATACTACTTTTGTTGATTTAACTGATTATGAGGATTGGCAAAATGCAATTACTCCAGAAACAAAGTTACTTTTTCTAGAAACACCTTCTAACCCACTTACCGAAATTGTAGATATTAAAAAAATAGCTGATATCGCTCATGAGCATAAAACATTGTTAATTGTTGATAATTGTTTTTGCACCCCTTCTCTTCAATTACCATTAACTTTAGGCGCTGATATTGTTATTCATTCAGCAACAAAGTATTTGGATGGGCAAGGGCGTTGCATAGGCGGGGCGATTGTAGGCAGTGATGCAATTTTATCGGATGATATTTATACTTTTTTACGAACAGGCGGGACAACGATGAGCCCTTTTAATGCATGGGTATTCTTAAAAGGATTAGAGACCTTGTCGATTCGTATGCGCGCCCATTGTGAAAATGCATTACAAATTGCGGACTGGTTAGACAATCAAAAATCTGTAGAGAAAGTTTATTTCCCCGGACTTAAATCTCATCCCCAACATGAACTAGCTAAAACACAGCAATCTGGATTTGGCGGTGTTGTTAGTTTTGAAGTAAAAGGCAATAAATCAAATGCGTGGCAATTAATTGATTCGGTGAATATTTTTTCAATTACGGCAAATCTTGGCGATACAAAAAGCACGATTACACATCCTGCAACGACAACACATCACAGGTTGACAGAAAAACAACAAATAGAGGCCGGAATTCATCCTAATTTAATTCGTCTTTCTGTGGGGCTAGAGGATGTATCTGATTTAATTTCCGCCTTAGACCAAGTTCTCCGTAAATAAATTTGCAAAAAAGTAGGACGAAAAATCAAGCATAAACACATAAAAACCAATTTTGAGCAAAAAATATTGAAAAAATAATTAAACCAACATGGATTTAAAGGTCATTTTTTAGGTACACTACGCGGCCTGAAATTGTTGTAGTGTTTTGCAACAAAATGTTGCAATGCACAATATTCCGCTAGTTATAACAACAATAAATAAGGATATACTGCATTTTCTTTTGCTGTATGGCCGAAGAAAATAATTATTTAATATTAATTTAGAAACCTGGAGGCTGTTAACCATGCCCGGACGTAATTTTTTATTTATCCCCGGACCGACCAATGTTCCTCGACGTATTCAAAACGCAATGTATGTGGAACAGGAAGACATGCGGGCCATGGATTTACCCGAATTCACGAAACCACTTTATGAAGACCTAAAAAAAGTTTTCAAAACTAAAAATGGCCGTATATTTATCTTTCCTGCGTCAGGCACTGGCGGTTGGGAGTCAGCTGTATCCAATACTTTAAATACTGGCGACAAGGTTTTGATGTCGGGTTTTGGTCATTTTTCAAATTTATGGATTGATCTATGTCAGCGTTGGGGTCTAGACGTTCAAGCATTAGAAGTCGATTGGGGGGAAGGCGTTCCAGTTGAAAAGTATGCTGAAATTTTGGCAGCAGATAAGAATCATGAAATTAAAGCTGTGTTCGCTACTCAAAATGAAACAGCAACAGGAGTTGCTTCTGACATCGCTGGTGTTCGCAAGGCGCTTGATGCTTGCAGTCATCCAGCACTGTTATTTGTTGATGGGGTAAGTTCGGTAGCATCGATTGATTTTCGCATGGATGAATGGGGTGTTGATCTTTGTGTATCTGGCTCACAAAAAGGTTTTATGCTCCCAACCGGTCTAGGTATTGTATGCGCAAGTGAGAAAGCGTTAGCTTGTCGAGAAAATTCTAATCTACCAAAAACATTTTTTGATTGGAATGACCAAATTAAAACCAATGACCTAGGTTATTTTCCATATACGCCGCCCATGAATCTACTTCGTGGTTTACGCGAATCTGTCAATATGCTGACGGAAGAAGGGTTGGAGAATGTTTTTGTTCGCCACAATCGTATGGCAAATGCTGTACGTGCCGCAGTAAGCGCATGGGGAATGAGCCCAATTGCTAAAGAAGAAAGGTGGTACTCGGATACAGTTACCGCCGTTAAGGTTCCAGAAGGTTTTGATGGTAACGAGGTTGTACGCCATGCTTATAATTATTACAACTTAGCCCTGTCAATCAGTTTAGCAAAAATTGCTGGCCAGGCTTTTCGTATTGGTCATTTGGGTGATATGAACGAGCTGATGATTTTAACACCAATTACTGGCGCGGAAATGGCGATGAAAGATTTGAAGTACCCAATTGAGTTGGGTTCCGGGGTCGCAGCTGCCCAAGAATACTTGCGTTCAACAGCCAAACCAAAAATAAAGTAATTAATTGAAAAGCTGATAGCTACACCAAGCATCCGTTTTTAAATTAATAAAATTCTATGCAGTAATGTTATAGAAAGTTATTTTCTAGAAATGGCATAGCATATCTTTGGCAATCTGCTTAACCTTTAAGATTATAGAAAAATCGAAATTAGTAGATTTAAGTAATTTGTTAATTTTTGATTATTTATTTGAGGATAAATAAATGAGTTTTAAACAATATGAACAAGCACATGCACGTTTGCAAAGAAGTGAGCTCGCTGTTCCTGGCTCAAGTCCTGAAATGTTTGAAAAAGCAGCTAAAAGCGATGCTGATTTTATTTTTCTTGATTGTGAGGATGCCGTTGTGCCCGATGATAAAGAGCAAGCCAGAAAAAATATTATTGAAGGTTTAAATGCAATTGATTGGAATAATAAAACTGTATCTGTTCGGATCAATGGTTTAGATACGCATTATATGTATAGAGATGTTGTAGATATTCTTGAGCAAGCAGGCAATCAGCTAGACACAATTCTAATTCCCAAAGTAGGCACAGACGCAGATGTTTATGCTGTTGATATGCTTGTTACTCAGATAGAGTCAGCAATGGGGCTAAAGAAAAAGATCGGATTAGAATGTTTAATTGAAACTGCTCTGGGTGGTGCAAATGTTATGAGCATTGCGCAATCGAGCCCACGATTAGAGTCATTACATTTCGGTGTTGCAGATTATGCTGCGAGCATGCGTTCTCGAACAACAGTTATCGGTGGTTTGAATCCAGACTATATTTGCGATGGCGCACTAAACGATCAATGGCATGCTGCACAAGTTAATATGTTAACTGCATGCCGTGCTTTTGGGTTGCGTGCAATTGATGGCCCTTTTGGTGATTTTAGTGATGATGAGGCATTTAAAGCGGCAGCAAGACGTGTCGCCGCCCTAGGTTATGAGGGTAAATGGGCGATTCATCCAAAACAAATACCATTAGCTAATGAAGTTATGTCTCCACCTGAAGCAGAAGTTACTCGCGCACGCCGGGTTTTGGAAGCGCTCAATGAAGCGGCAAAAGCTGGAAAAGGCGCTGCACAACTTGACGGTAAAATGATTGATATCGCATCAGAGCGTATGGCACGTAATGTTATCGCACAAGCCGACCAAATTGCTGAAAAATCAAAGTAAAAAATTTAATTAAAGATAACTAAATAATAAGGAGTATGTAACTAGTGGATATCCATGAATATCAATCAAAAGAAATACTTTCTGAGTATGGAATTCCAATAGCAGCTGGTGGATTGGCATACAGTCCTGAACAGGCAGCGTACCGTGCAACGGAGATAGGTGGCGATGTTTGGGTAGTTAAGGCTCAAATTCATTCGGGTGCACGTGGCAAAGCTGGCGGTATTAAGGTTTGTAGATCCGAGGATGATGTAGCAAAAGCAGCTGAGGAACTTCTTGGTAAAAAATTAGTTACTCATCAGACAGGACCACAAGGCAAGGTTTGTCACCGTTTATATATAGAAGCTGGATGCAATATAGAACGAGAAATTTATATTGCTTTCGTTCTCGATCGTCAAAACGAAAGTGTAACAGTCGTGGCATCGGCCGAAGGCGGAATGGAAATTGAACAACTCGCTGTTGAGAAACCAGAATCAATTATAAAGATTGCAGTTGAAGCGGCTGTCGGAATGCAACCATTTCAGGCGCGTGAAATTGTTTTCGCATTAGGTTTAGATAAAACACAAGTTAATCAGGCAGTAACAACTATACTTGGTTGTTATCGTGCAATGCGAGATCTTGATGCAAACATGGTAGAGATAAATCCGTTAGTTGTAACTAAAGAAGGAAATATACTCGCAGTTGATGCCAAGATGGGTTTTGACGACAATGCGCTTTTTCGGCACAGCCATATTTCAGAGTTGCGTGATAAATCACAGGAAGATGTGCGTGAAATGAATGCTGCCGATCGCGGGTTAAGTTATGTTGGTTTAGATGGGAATATTGGATGCATAATTAACGGTGCTGGTTTGGCAATGGCGACAATGGATATGATTATGCATGCAGGCGGGGAGCCTGCTAATTTTCTTGATATTGGTGGCGGGGCTTCTCCGGAGCGCGTAAGTAAAGCATTTAATCTTGTACTCTCTGATGAAAATGTTAAATGTATTTTAATAAATATTTTTGCGGGCATTAATCGATGCGATTGGGTTGCTGAAGGTATTATTCAAGCTGTTGAGAAAATTGAACTGAAAGTACCAGTTGTTGTTAGGTTATCTGGTACAAATGTCGAACTGGGTCGAAAGATGATAGAGGATAGTGGTTTGCAGCTTATTATGGCTGAAACACTTAAAGAAGCAGCTGATCAAGCCGTGGCCGCGTGGAAAGAGACTGGTAAATAAGGGGAGTATTATGGCAATTCATTTAAAAGAAACTACCAAAGTTTTAGTGCAAGGGTTTACTGGTCAGATTGGCTCCTTTCATTCAGCTGACATGATTAAGTATGGAACTAATATTGTTGGGGGCGTAACACCAGGTAAGGGCGGAATTAAACATTTAGATAGACCAGTCTTTAACACTATGAAAGAAGCTGTTGAGGCAACTGGAGCAGATGCCAGTATTATTTTTGTACCACCACCATTTGCAGCAGATAGTATTATGGAGGCGGCTGATGCAGGTATTAAGTTTTGTGTCGCAATTACCGATGGTATTCCGTCTCAAGACATGATCCGTGTTAAACGTTATATGCGTCGATACAAAGTTAGTGACAAAATGATATTAACCGGCCCTAATTGTGCGGGCTCAATTAGTCCGGGTAAAAGTATGATGGGTATAATGCCAGGGCATATTTATATGCCAGGTAATATAGGTGTTATTGGCCGTTCGGGAACTTTGGGTTATGAGGCTGCTTCACAAATGAAAGAAGCGGGTATTGGTGTTTCAACAAGCATTGGTATTGGTGGTGATCCAATTAATGGTAGTTCATTTAAAGATCATTTAGAAATTTTTGAACAGGATAATGAAACTAAAGCAGTTGTGATTATTGGCGAGATAGGTGGCCCACAAGAAGTCGAAGCCGCAATGTGGTCAAAAGAAAATATGACAAAACCAGTTATCGGTTATATTGCTGGCTTAACAGCGCCAAAAGGTCGTCGTATGGGTCATGCTGGCGCTATTATTTCAGCAGTAGGAGAAAGCGCGGCTGAAAAAGTGGAAATACTTCAGGAATGTGGTGTAAATGTTGTGCCTAATCCCTCATCATTCGCGCCTATTGTGCAAGGTGTTTTAGATAAAGCTAGCTAGTTGGAGATAAAATGAAGTGAGTAAACCAAAAGTTATTCTTACCCGAAAATGGCCGGAAGCGGCAGAAGCAAAAGCAAAAGAACTTTTTGATGCTGTAATAAACAAAGACGATCACAAAATGTCTATTGAAGAATTAAAACAGGCAATGTCTGAAGCTGATGCATTGTGTCCGACTGTTTCTGATTTTCAAATTAGTTCTGATATTTTTAATGTAGAAAATCGCAAATGCAAGATTGTGGCTAATTTTGGTGTTGGCTTTAATAATATCGATACAGATGCAGCAAAAGAAGCTGGTGTTGTTGTAACTAATACTCCTGACGTTTTAACTGATTGTACTGCTGATATAGCAATGGTACTTCTTTTATCCGTTTCCCGTCGTATCGGCGAAGGAGAACGTCTTGTTCGAGGTAAAGCATGGACGGGTTGGTGCCCAACACACATGTTATCAACCAAGGTTACAGGGAAAAAACTTGGTTTCATCGGATTTGGCCGAATAGCCCAGGCTGTAGCTCAAAAGGCTCATTTTGGTTTTGGTATGGAGGTAAGTTTTTATGATCCTTATCCACCTTCAGATGAAATTATTAAGAAATTTAGCGCAAAAAAGTTTGATACTTTAGAAGATGTTCTTAAAGACTCAGATTTTATTACATTGCACTGTCCAGGCGGCGGTAGCAACACAAACTTAATGAACAAAGACCGTTTTGCTTTGATGAAAAAATCGGCATTTTTGATAAATACTGCTCGTGGTGATGTTGTTGATGAAACTGCACTAGCTCAAGCGTTAAAAGATAAAGTTATTGCAGGTGCTGGATTAGATGTATATGCGAAAGAGCCAGTTGTTACCGAAGAATTACTTAGTATGAATAATGTTGTACTAATTCCACATTTAGGTAGCGCGACAACCGAAACACGGGTTGCTATGGGATTGCGTTCGTTAGCAAATGTTGAGGTATTTTTTAATGGAAAAGAACCTGGTGATCGTGTCGCTTAAAATCATAACTATTAAAGGCAATTTATGACATCGGCTGACGCCGGTTTTAATGAGAACTCCCTAGATACAATTTCAGCAACGTATGCGAAAGAAGTTGTAGGACTCTTAACCGAACAACTAACTAAAGTAATCGAACATCGCAATAGCGATATCCTTCCTTATTTTAAAGGGGAATTAACTTTACCCTCAAATGATACTGTGATGCTTGTCGATACTCTTCAGGCATGGGGTATATGGTTCCAACTATTAAATGTTGCCGAAGAAAACACGGCAATGCGACGTCGTCGCTTAGCAGAGAAGGAGTACGGACTAACAAATGTTCCCGGCACGTTTGCCAGTGTTTTTAAACAAGCCAATGAATTAAATATCAGCGCTAATGAAATTCAAAATTTACTGGATAATGCTTACATCTGCCCAACGATAACCGCTCATCCAACAGAAGCAAAAAGGGTCACAGTTCTTGAAATTCATCGCCGTATTTATGTATTACTCTATCGAATTGAGGCGTCACGCTGGACTCAACGCGAAAGAAATAAACTTATATCTTCATTACATGATGAAATTGATCTCCTCTGGCTTACGGGAGAATTAAGATTAGAAAAACCTACTGTTGAACAGGAAATTATTTGGGGACTACATTTTTTTGAACAATCTTTGTTTAAGCGTATTTCAGAAACACATGAAAAATTAAAATGGGCTTTGAGCCTTAGTTACCCTAAAATTAATTTTTCAATTCCTCCATTTTTTAAATTTGGCTCATGGATAGGAGGAGACCGTGACGGCAATCCTTTTGTTACAAATGAAATAACTAAAGATAGTTTACTAAAAAATCGCCAAATAATTATTCATTACTATATTCATTGCGTAGAACATTTAATCGAAAAACTGAGTGTATCTCAGGATAGTATAAAATTATCAAAAAAATTCGAAAAAAATCTTGAAATTATACTTAAGGATATTGATGAGCTTGAATCAATTTCAATAAGGAATCCAGGAGAAATTTTTCGTCAATTTCTAAGTTGTATCTTAATTAAATTATGCGGTACGTTAGAAAGCGAAGAAGAAGGGCATTATAGTGCTATTCGATATCTTAGTGCAGATGACTTTATCCTGGATCTGAGAAAACTTTTTGAAGGACTAATTGATTCTGATTGTGAGCAATTATCTAATTTATTAGTGGGCCCACTATTGCAGGAGGCAGAGTCATTTCGGTTTTGTACAGTGCGTCTTGATTTGCGAGAAAATTCGGGAGCAGTTAATCATACCTTATCGGCAATTTGGACCGCCATGAAAACCGAGGAAAAACCTCCATTACCAAATAGCGAAGAATGGAAAATGTGGTTGCTTGAAGAACTTGAAAAACCATTAGACGTACTACCAACATTTTCAAATCTTGATGAATTATCTTCTTCTACATTAGGTCTTTTCCAGATGGTTGCCCAAATGATGGATGTACTTGATAGTGAGGCATTTGGAAATTTCATTTTAAGTATGACGCAATCCGTTAGTGATATATTAGGTGTTTATTTTTTAGCGAGAATTTCAGGTATTTTTTCTGAGAATAATAATCAAGAATTTTGTCGTTTACTCATCGTCCCGTTATTTGAAACCATTGAAGACTTAAAACAAGCTCCAAATATAATGGAGGAGTTACTGACGATTCCAGTTATAAAGAGAACAGTTAAGCAAAAAACTGGCATTCAAGAAGTCATGATTGGTTATTCTGACTCGAATAAAGATGGTGGTTATTTAACCGCCAATTGGGAGTTAACTAAAGCACAAGTAAGTTTAACTAAAATCGGTGAGGAAGCGGGTATTCCCATTTCTTTTTTTCATGGCCGCGGAGGCTCAGTGAGTCGTGGTGGTGCACCGACCGGCATTGCTATCGCAGCTCAACCTGCAGGCTCCATACATGGTCAAATGCGTATTACTGAACAGGGCGAGGTTGTCTCATCGAAATATGCGAATGAAGGTACTGCGCAATATCAAATGGAATTACTCGCCGCGAGTGTTTTTCAACATACTTTAAGATCATTAAATGAAGAACAATTAATGCCAAAACCAGATTTTGATAATGCAATGGAATCATTATCGAGTTTAGCATTTAAGAAATATCGGGAATTAGCTGAATCTGATGGTCTAGTCGATTATTACACTGCTGCTAGTCCAGTAGAAGAACTTGCAAAAATGAATATTGGGTCGAGACCTGCTAGGAGAACAGGCGCGAAATCATTAAATGACCTTAGGGCTATACCCTGGGTATTTGCATGGACACAAAACAGACATCTTATTCCTGGGTGGTATGGTGTTGGTACTGCTATAAGGGAATTTATTGGTCAACATGGCGATGAAGGAGAGAGATTGGTTAAAAAAATGTTTACTGATTCGCGTTTATTTCGTCTTATTATTGATGAGACTGAAAAAACATTATCACTTATTGATTTCGAAATTTGTAAATCATATTCAAATCTTGTCGAGGATGAGGTTATAAGAGAAAACATTTACGGCATGATTTTCGACGAATATAATCTAACAAAAGATATAATTTTAAAAATTACTGGCGAAGAAAAATTATGTCAGCGTTTTAAGAAGTTTAGTCGAAAATTAAATCGTCGATCCCCAGTTTTACATCAAGCAGGTTTAGAGCAAATTAAATTAATTAAAGAATTTCGTCAGAAGAATAAGAGAGATAGTTCCGATGATTTAATACCTTTATTATTATCGATAAATTGTATTTCGTCAGGATTAGGCTGGACAGGCTAAAGTGATGTGAAATTATTTGTAGACTGATGCTTTTTTAATTTTTTCATAATTCATTTGCATCTCCATATTTCCTCCTCGAGTTCTAACTCTTAGTGTGATGCTATTTTCTTCATCTCCTACAATTAATCCTTTAAACTTTTTGCCCGATTTTAATGTTATTTTTACGTATGAATTAACATAATTTTTAAGTTCATGAATTGACACCTCAATATAGGATCTTTTCTTTTTCTTTGTTTTTTTCTTTTTTGGCGAGTTAGTTTCATTTAGGATTTGTTGCTTCGTTTTTTCATCATGAGATTTAACTTCTAATAAGTCTTTTACAACAGTATCTCTATTCCAGTTCATTGATAAGTCGTTAATTTCCTTACCATCAACCTTAACTGTCATATTTAGGACTGCCGGCCAACTACTTGGTTTGTATCGATCGACTATTTGGAGGGCAGAGTTGATACTTTCAGGCATAAATTTGAAAGTCACTTTTGCTTGGTTCAGGCTAGCTTTGTAGGTATTGTAAAGTTCATCACTGAAGATAACATTTGCTTTAGAAAGAAAACTTTTTAAATGTTTCATATGGTGGTTAATGTAATTATCTGCTTTAATACCACTTTCTTTGGCACAAAAATCAATCCACCCTTTATTGTAGCCAAGGTCTTGGTGAACAAAATAAACTTTTGTCAGTAAATTTGATGGATCTTGAAAGTCTGCAATTGAAGTAACATTGGATATCGATCCTTTTAAAGAAAAAGATGTCAAATCATGAATGGTCCATTCATTTTCCAAATCTATTACAGAAGCATATTTGTCATATTCATAATCAAGGATCACGCTGTATTCAATTGTTTCATAACCTAATTTTGGAATGAATTTGGCAAAGTCAATGGATTTAGTATCGCCACAACCCTGTGCTCGTGCGCGGGCTATTATACGATCTAAATAACCATCCTCTCCTTCTCCCCACCATTCTGAGAATTGTTTTGTCTCACTTCTAACATGATCGAGTTTCATTTGTATTTTTGGAGCTATTGCAAATAGATTTTGATTTTCTTTAGTTGCTTTTTGTATCTTTCCCTTTAAAAATATAAAATCTAGTACACTATTTAGCCTAAATTCTATCGAGCGAATGTACACTTCACCGCTATCCATTCGCGAGGAAAATTTAGGACGCATTGTGACCCCTTTAAGAGCTATTGATCCATCCATGGGATTACTAATTCCCTTATATGTTATTGATATATAGGGCGATGCATAAGAAATTGCCTGGTCAACGAATGTCTTAGTTTTGAAGTACAGAAAACCATAGAGTCCTGCCACTACAAGACACAACACTAAAATCAATCTAATTATTATTTGCAATGAACTATCCGGCTACAATATATTTGGTTATATTATGCTTTATTAATCTTAATTGAGGTATCTTTTTTTTAATTACAGCAAGCTTAATATAGTTTTTTTGATAAAACAGAATAAATTAGATTATGAAAATTAGACCAAAAGATTTTATTGGCATTAATAGTAAATTATTTTTTGCTGTCGTAAACGAATATCAAGAAGATAATCACGCATTAACTTTTCTGCGTTATATGAAAGATAATACAGGTACACATAAACTTACCACAAAAAAAGCGGCAAAAATTATTAGAGACATCTACCCTGAGTTTCAGTTTGATAGTTATTATGCTGATATTGTATTACATGGTATTCCAATTAATTTAATAAAAGAAATATATTATCCTGAGCAAACAATTACACGATTGCTGGGTGCGGAGTTACCAGATAATAAACAGAGTGATGCAATTGGTATCATTAATGCTCTATTAGCTGCGGGTTTTAAGAAAGATTATATGGGTATTACTGGGTCGATAATGTTAGATATACATAATGAAAATTCAGATGTTGATATCATTATTTATGGACGTGAGCAATTCTTAAAAATACGAAAGTATATAAAAAATTCTTTAGATAAAGCTGGGATTAATTCATTAACCCAAGCGATGTGGAAAGACGCATATGAACGTCGTGATTGCGCGTTGAGTTTTAATGAATTTTACAATCATGAGAAAAGAAAATTTAATAAATTCATATTTGGAAATAGTAAGATTGATATTAGTACTATTCCAAAGAAAGATGAGAAATATAAAGAGAGCGGACCCTATAAAAAGATTAGTAAAGATGAAATTACATCAATCGTAACAAACGATACTTATGTTTATGATTTCCCAGCTAGATATTTAATTAATCATAATACAATTAAAGAAATTGTCTCTTATACAGCAACGTATACCGGTCAAGCAAGAAAGGGGGAGAAGATTGAGGCAGCTGGTTTTGTAGAACAGGATAGGAACGGTGTTCACCGGTTGTTAGTCGGCACTAGTCGTGAAGCTAAAGATGAATATATCCGTGTAATTGATTAACTCCAAATAATTAGTAATAGTCACTATGATTATTTAAGTTTATCGAAGTAGCTATTCATTTCATTAAGCACTGTTTTTGCTAATAGCGTTGTTGATAGTAATGTTGGTAAAATCATTAAAGCAAACATAGTATCAATAATATTAATGATTGTTGACTGAGTCCATATAGTGCTCAACGGTATAATTACCAAGTAAATATAAATGTATTTATCTCCAATCTTTTTGCCAAATAAATAACGCGCGCATTTAAGACTATAATAGGAATAGGTAATCATTGTTGAAATTGCAAATAATGAAAAAACTAAATAGACAATAATGTTACCAATATTAGGAAGTGCCTGATTAAAAGACATGGCAGTCATCACAATACCGCTTTCAGATGTGTAGATTCCTGATGTTAATATAACCAGGGCTGTGCACGTACAGACAATATGAGTATCAATAAATGGTCCGAGCATCGCTACTAAGCCTTCCCGCACCGGCTCTTTAGTTTTCGCAGCACCATGGGCCATTGCTTCAGTACCGACCCCAGCTTCATTTGAAAAAATGGCGCGTTTAATTCCGGTAACGAGAATTTCTTTAAAAACTAAACCGGTTGCTCCCCCACTGATAGCGTTCATTCCAAATGCTGAATTGATAATATCAACTAAGACTTTTGGAACTTCATTAAAATTGATAGTGATTACGATAAAACTACTAAGCACATAGGTGAGAAACATAAAAGGAACAATTCTAGCTGTAACAGAACCGACCCGTTTCACACCCCCTAGTATTACAATGCCAATAATTATTAGGCAAACGATGCCCGTATATATTGGCAGAATTGAAAATTCACTATGTATAAATGATGAAAGTTGATTGACTTGAAACATAGGGATACAACCTATTAAGCCACCCAGGGCGAACAATATTGCAAGTGGCTTGAAATGAGTCCCTAGACCGCATTCTATAAAATACATAGGGCCGCCTTGTTCTGTACCTTCTTCATCCCGTTTTCGATATAAACAAGAAAGTGTGCACGTAAAGAATTTAATCATCATGCCAAATAGACCAGCAATCCACATCCAGAATACTGCTCCAGCGCCACCCATGTTAATTGCAATAGCGACCCCGGCAATATTCCCCATCCCAATTGTTCCTGAAAGCGCAACCGTCAATGCTTGAAAATGAGACACCTCACCTGGAGAACCTTTGCCATCATATTTTCCAAAAAGAATAGAGAAAGCATGAAAAAAACCAGTTAATGGTCTTAGGCCAGATATATAGGAAAAATATATTCCAGTGGTAATAATGAAGATTACGAGCGGTAACCCCCAGAACAAGTCAACCGCAAGCAACCAGAATTGTTCAAATTGGTTCATAAGTAATTATGAGCAGTCATTATTATTTTTGTTTAGTTGAAATGAACAGTATCATAAAATACTCTTATAAACATGAAAGCTTTAATCTTAGAAAATCCTATGCAACGCATCACACTTACTATGATTTTGCTGAGTGCGTTTACAACCCCATTAATGTTATCTGCTGTTAACGTTGCACTTCCTTCTATTGCTAATGATTTATCAATGAATGCAGTGTTATTGAGTTGGATCCCGATGGTTTATCTTATGGCAAGCGCTATGTTCGTATTAATTTTTGGACGCATCGCCGATATGGTTGGAAGAAAAAAAATATTTTTAATAGGAATAAGCAGCGTCATAGTAACATCATTAATAGCCGCATCAGTAGATAGTGGAAGTTCGTTAATTGCGGCTCGTTTTTTACAAGGCGTAAGTGCTGCGATGTTATATGCAACTCAGGTGGCAATAATTTCATCCGTTTTTCCTCCAGCTAAGCGAGGTTATGTAATTGGATTAACAGTTTCTGCAATTTATTTTGGTTTAACCACAGGACCACTAATAGGCGGATATATAGTTGATTTGTATGGTTGGCGTGCGAGCTTCGTGGTGCATATACCGCTTGCGTTAATAGCTTTGACGATAGGTGTCTTATATGTAAAAGATGAATGGTCTTCTGACGAACGAGGGAGCTTTGATTTATTTGGCGCAATTCTTTACATGCTATCAATATTAATTATTTGTCTTGGAGTTTCTTACTTACCATCATCTCTAAGTTTTATTCTTATTTTGTTTTCATTTTTTGGATTTACATTTTTCTTTTTGTTTGAGCACAAACACAAACATCCTATCTTTGATACTACTTTGTTTTTTACTAATCGTGTTTTTACGTTTTCTTGCTTGGCATCTTTAATAATTTATACTGCAACTTTTGCCAATGTTGTTCAGGTGAGTCTTTATTTACAATATTTGAAAGAATTATCTGCTACATCAGCTGGCCTGATAATGATGTGCCAACCAATGACAATGGCTATTTTTTCACCTATAGCCGGTAGATTATCAGATAAATTTGAACCTAAGTACTTGTCTACAATTGGAATGGGGATTACATGTTGTGGTTTAATTATGTTGTCTAATTTAAAAATCGAATCAGAGCTAAATTATCTACTTCTTTCTCTTTTCATAACTGGACTCGGATTTGGTTTATTTTCACCACCGAATGTAAATGCAATTATGGGGTCGGTCGAAAAGAAATTCTATGGGAGTGCAACTGGTGCAATGGCAACCATGCGTATCCTTGGTCAGATGAGTAGCATGGTGTTAGTAACATTAATTTTTGCATTAATTATTGGTTCTGTTGAAATTAATCAAGAAAACTATGTGGCTTTAGAAAATGCAATTCGCATAATTTTTACTATTGCAGCAATGCTATGTATTCCCGGTTTATATTTCTCTATGGTAAGAGGTAATTTTATCAAAACCTAATAAAAAAGGATGCATAGCATCCTTTTTATGGTTTTTTTATTGTTATTAAAAAAGGCCAACGATTTTACCATCACCATCGACATCAATTTTTTCAGCAGCGGGTATTTTAGGCAATCCTGGCATTGTCATCATGTTTCCTGCAATCACAACAATGAATCCCGCACCACTTGCAAGTCTTGCCTCTGTGATTGCTACAGTGTGCCCGCTTGGCGCTCCTCGAACAGAGGGATCAGCTGAAAAAGACATTTGAGTCTTCGCAATACAAACTGGATAACTTCCATAATCTTCATTTAATTTATCTATTTGTGCGCGTACATTTGGCGGCGCTGTGATCCCGCTTGCACCATAGATTTTTGTAGCAATAGCCTCAATTTTTCCCCATAGAGGATCATTGTCTTCATATACGTATTTATGTTTACCAGAGTGGCCGTCAACAATCTCTACTACCGTTTTTGCTAAATCTTCAGCCCCTGCTCCTCCATCTGCCCAGTGTTTTGATATTACAACCATAGCGCCCATGGATTCAGCTTTTGATTTAAGTAATTCAACTTCGGCATCAGTATCATTTACAAAATGATTGATACAAATGATGCATGGAAGCCCAAAGTTATTTTGCATATTATTAAAATGTCTTTCGAGATTAACCATGCCCTTTTCAAGAGCTTTGAGATTTTCACTATTCAGTTGATCCTTATCTACACCGCCATGATATTTGAGTGCGCGAATAGTGGCGACAAGAACAACAGCACTTGGCTCAAGACCAGCTTTTCTGCATTTAATATCAAAAAACTTTTCTGCGCCCAAATCAGCACCAAAACCTGCTTCAGTAATAACATAGTCAGCTAGTTTTAATGCCGCTTGTGTTGCTGAAACACTATTACAACCATGCGCTATATTTGCAAAAGGACCGCCGTGCACAATTGCTAAGTTGTTTTCCAATGTTTGAACAAAATTTGGTTTAATAGCATCCTTTAAAAGCGCAGCCATCGCACCATTTGCATTTAGTTCGCGTGCATGAACTGGCTTTCGGTCGCCTCTCGTGTAACCAACAACAATACTACCTAGACGTTCTTTTAAATTATCAAGTGAGGTTGCAAGGCAGAAAATAGCCATTACTTCTGATGCCACAGTTATATCAAAACCATCTTCTCTTGGAAAACCATTTGCCACTCCACCCAAGGAATTAATTATTTTACGCAAGGCACGATCATTCATATCAAGTACACGCTTCCATGCAATCAAACGGGGATCGAGATTTAATGTATTACCATGATTAATATGATTATCAACCATAGCGGAAAGGAGATTATGCGCTGATGTTATCGCATGGAAATCACCAGTGAAATGTAAATTGATGTCTTCCATAGGAACAACTTGTGCGTAACCCCCTCCTGCAGCACCACCTTTAACGCCAAAGCACGGACCAAGCGATGGCTCACGTAAACAAATCATTGTTTTTTTGCCAATGCGATTCATCGCATCACCAAGGCCAACTGTTGTAGTTGTCTTGCCTTCGCCTGCGGGTGTAGGACTGATTGCTGTCGTTAGAATTAATTTGCCATTAGGTTTACTTTTTAAACTATCGATGTAATCCAGGGATAATTTAGCCTTGTAGTGACCGTATGGCTCAAGGTACTCGCTCTCAATCCCATACTGTTCATTAGCTAAGTCAACAATACGTTTCATTTTCGCTTTTTGAGCAATTTCAATATCAGACATTTCGCCTCTCCTAAAAATATCAGAAAATACAAAAAGTTATCTTATTAATAAAATACAAAGATATCCTATCCACCAATTAATTTTATATTTTAAGTAGTGAAGTTTTAGTGTTATTTTAACGTTTTGCTATCAGATTCACTAATAACTTTCGACCAAATGAAAGAAAAAATTAATATTTCTAACGTAGTTATTTTACTTAGGCAGCAAGAATCTCTTCTGTGATGGTATCCTCTATACAATTCTGATAGTATTGATATCCCTGAATATGAAACTATTTAGGATACTTTTTACCC